>CAYSGX010000215.1:0-4771 GCA_964430605.1 uncultured Chitinophagaceae bacterium | reverse complement strand
TGTAAGGCTGAACGCCAACAAAAATCTTCTCCAATTCCCATCTTTCCTCATAATCCACATTTTTAGTTACTGACAGTGTACGAGCAAATCAGGAAAAAGTTTCGGGCAGAAAAGCAAAAACCCCGAAGCATCTTATTTCATTGATGTTTCGGGGTTTTCTTTGTAGCCCGTAGGGGAATCGAACCCCTCTTTAACGGATGAAAACCGTTTGTCCTAACCGATAGACGAACGGGCCATTTCGCTATTGGAAGTGCAAAAGTAAAATTATCTGTTGAGAAAATCAAAGGCTTATTGAAAAAAAACTCAAAATCTTTATTTTCAGTTGCCTATTTTTGTTATCAAACACATTAAAACATGAATAAAATAAGAGTAGCTATTAATGGTTTTGGAAGAATTGGGCGTTTAACCTTTAAATTATTATTATCTCATCCTGAAATAGAAATTGTTGCCGTTAATGATTTAACAAACAATGAAACCCTTGTCCACTTGCTAAAATATGACAGTACACATGGCAGATTAAATGCCAATGTTAGCTGTGATGACAACTTTATTTATGTAAATGAAAGAAAAATAGATGCTTTGGCAATTAAAAATCCTACCGAGTTGCCTTGGAAAAAACTTGAAGTAGATATTGTATTGGAGTGCACCGGTATATTCCGCAGTGAAGAAGAAGCAGGTAAACATTTACAGGCAGGCGCCAAAAAGGTAATTATTTCCGCTCCGGCTAAAGGCGATATTAAAACAATAGTGCTGGGCGTAAACGAAAATATTTTAACAGCAGATGATAAAATTATTTCTAATGCCTCATGCACTACCAATTGCCTGGCTCCAATGATTAAAGTTTTGGAAGAAAATTTTGGTATAGAGCAAGCATTTGTAACCACAATACACGCTTACACTGCCGACCAAAATTTACAAGATGCCCCTCATAAAGGCGATTTACGCAGAGCCAGAGCCGCAGCCATTAATATTGTGCCTACTACCACTAACGCGGGCACTGCCTTAGCAAAAGTATTTGCACCCGCAGCCGGAAAAGTGAAAGCAAGTGCAGTGAGAGTGCCTGTGATAGACGGCTCATTAACAGAAGTAAACGCGCTTTTGAAAAAATCGCCTGCCATTGAGCAAGTAAATGAAACATTTAAAAAAGCGAGCGAGGGCGCATTAAAAAACATTTTGGAATTTGTTACTGAACCATTAGTATCTACAGATATCATAGGCAACCCGCATTCAGCAATTTTTGACAGCTTGCTTACTGATACTCAAGGAAACTTTGTGAAAATTACCGCATGGTACGATAATGAAGCCGGATATAGTAACCGATTGGTAAATTTGATTGAATATTTGCAGAAGAATTTCTAATAATCTTATCCTGTAAATACTTATGGGCATAATCTGAAACCTTCTTAATCTTACAGGCAGAATAGACAGAAATAGATTTAAGTAATGATTTATGATAAAATACTGACAAATATTTAATTAACGCTATCCTAATAATTTGATAATTTTCTTATCTTCGTTTCCTGATTTTTAAATTTTAACCAAAACCAATTATCTACAATGAAAAAAATCGCTTGTGCCGTTTTAACTGTATTGATGCTCAGTTCGGCTTACGCTCAAACTGTTATTTCTTTTGACGATATAAAGAATAGCAGAACAAAATTTGACAACAATGCAGTTCAAGCTGCTAAAGAAGCTAAAAAAAGTGCCGGTAGTTCCAGAGCCATTTATCAATTCGATCTTGATTACGATGCTTCAGACGAACAGTACGCTACCGATTTAGGGTTTGATTACGCCCGCTTCGGAAATCCTGTAAACACTCGTTTTAGCGCAGGCCCTCCTGCTGACACTTTAGATAATTTTACTGCAAAGTGGATTGCAGTGAAATTTGACACTTTGTATGACGGGCTTAACCAGGTTGGTTACCCATTAGCGGGTGCTACCATTACAGTAGATTCTATTTTCTTCCTGGTAAATCACCAAAATGTTTCTGGTGATGATGATACTTTAATTGTAAGAATTTTAGAAATCGCGGGTACAACTTCCGGTTTATTATCGGCTAACCAAGGTATTACTTTAACAAATAACGTATTGTGGGCAGATACCACAATTACCAATACTTCTTTAACTCCGGGTTTATCTGCCGGTCAAATTACCGCTTTGGGTGTTGGCCCTAATTTCACATTACCTACAGGTTCAGGTTACATTGTTCAAATTTTGTATTCCGGCCCTAAAGAAGATGAGTTAATCTTAGTAGATGGTAACCGCGATGAATGTGGCGGAAGCTGCGTATATTCTCAATCAATATTCCCTAACAACTCTTGGGGTTATTTAAACTGGTACAGATTTACCCCTCCGGCTTCAAACCTATCAGGTGTTCCTCAATTAATTGGCTTGGCAGCAGATTGTAATCAAGATGGTCAGGTTAAGTCTGAAGATTGTGAGTTTTTCTCTTTTCAGAATTTTGCGATTTGGTCTTCTGTAACTGTCGATGTGCCATTATCGGTATCAGTACCTCAAAGCAATATTGCCGGCTGCCCGGGTACTTCTGTTCCATTAACAGCTAATGCTGTTGGCGGTGCTGCTCCTTATAATTATTCTTGGTCTAATGGCCAAAGTGGTGCGGTTATCAGCGTTTCTGTTGGTAATACTACTGAAACTTATACTGTAACTGTAACTGATGCTGATAACGAAGTAAGAACAGCTACTGTGACTGTAACTTCTCAAGGTGTAGGTATTGATTTAGGTGCCGACCAATCTCTTGCTTGCGGACAAACTACCAACTTATCTCCTTCAGTATCGGGTAATGTTACAGGTGCTACCTATACTTGGAATACAAGTGCTACAACTTTAAATATTACAGGTGTAGGCGCAGGAACTTATTCTGTAACTGTATCTAACAGTGCCGGTTGTTCCGCTTCTGACAATATTGTTGTTTCCTTAGCAGGAACTAACCAAGCGTTAAACTTTAATTCTCCTAATCAATACTTCAGAAGCTGTCCTTTAACAATTACCAATCAATCTATTAATACTACCGATTGGAATTTTGAATGGAATTTTGGCGATGGTAACTTGGCATTTGATGCAAACCCAACCCACACTTGGTCTTCTTTAGGTTCATTTACCATTACTTTATTAGCCGATAGCTTTGGTTGCCAACTTACAAGAACAAAAAGCATTCAAATCACAAATGGTACCTGTCCTGGTGTAGGTATTGATGAGCAATTGTTGAATAATATCAGCATTTACCCTAACCCTACCAATGTTAAGTTTGTGGTTACTTTAGAATCTGTTACAGGCAAAAATGAGGTAATTAATGTAGTAAGCATGAATGGCCAAGTTGTTGTATCTGAGAAATTTAATGTTACAGGCAGCGATGCTAAAGAAATTGATTTAGCTAATTTTTCTAACGGCCTTTACTTGGTAAATATTCAGGTAGATGGAAGGATTGCTTCAAAAACAATTTTGAAACAATAATTTCAAAAATAAATAAGCATCAAAACCCTCCGAAATTCGGAGGGTTTTTTATTTTAGTGAAGTTGTAATTCTGAATAATACAATATGAAAAAAATATTACTACTCTTTGTTGTTGTTTTTGGTTTTAAAACAAGCTTTACTCAGATACTGGATGATGAAAGATTAGTGTCTGGCCCAATGCAGGGACATACTACTGCCGGTAGCATCAATATATGGCTGATGGTAAAAAATACAGATAATGTAACACTATCTGTAAAAGACACTTTAACCGGCACAGCATACTCTCAAAATATATCAACTAAAGAAATTAAGGCTTATAAAGAATACCAGCCTGTAACTTTTTATTTCGATTCGCTGCAACCCAACACCATTTATGAAGTAAGTATTCAGCTTGATGACAAAAAAATAAAGAGAAACTTTTTTGTGAATACTTTAAAAGAAAATAACAATACAGATTTTTCCTTTATGGTGGGTTCGTGTGCCCTTTGGGTGCCAAGGGGTTTGCGTTGGGTTCACCCGGGTATTGAGGAAAGAATATATCCTCACATGAAAAAGGCGGAAGGTGCATTTATGCTTTGGTTGGGCGATTACTTATATTATTTCCCCAAAAACTATAAATCGCCTGAAGGAATGTATAAGAAACAAGTGGAGACAAGAAGGCATAACCTACACATGGATTTTATGCGCAGCAGGCCGCAATACGCCATTTGGGACGACCATGAATATGGCCCTAACGACAGCGATAAAGATTTTATTTTTAAAAATGAATCATTGGAACTGCATAAAAAATTCTGGCCAAACCCTGCTTATGGAGAAGCCGATAATCCCGGGTGCTACTTCAACTTTGCTTATCAGGATGCCGAGTTTTTTATGACCGATGGCAGGTTTTACAGAACCAAGAGAAATATTGAGGGTGGCGAAATGTTGGGCGAAAAACAATTGCAGTGGTTAATGAATAAGCTAAAATCTTCAACAGCAACATTTAAGTTTATTGCCATAGGGTCGCAAGTGCTGAACAATCATTCTACTAATGAATCTTATAATTTGTTTCCGGAGGAAAAAAAGAAATTATTAGACTTTTTGGAGGCTGAAAAAATTACAGGAGTTATTTTCTTTTCGGGCGACAGGCATCATACCGAGTTGATAAAAATAAACAGGGAAAATGCTTACCCTTTATATGATTTTACCAGTTCGGCTATTACCAGTTTCAGAAGAAGAACAAGACGCTCGAGCGAAAGGACAAACATAGATAGAGTACCGGGAACATTATCTGATAAACAAAACTATGGGCGAGTGG
>CAYSGX010000214.1:0-5699 GCA_964430605.1 uncultured Chitinophagaceae bacterium | reverse complement strand
TTTGGAAAGTAACTTCTCTGCCGGGGAATTTCTTTTTCAGAAACTCGTAATTCTTTTCCCATGTTTTGTCTTTCCAGTAGATTCTGGTTTTATCATCGGTATAAGAAGTAGAAATTATTTTACGGGTATTATTATCTATACTTAAATTGCCAAAATCAACTTTGTTTAACGGGTCGCTTTCAATTTTGGTTTGCTCTTTTGTTTGCGGATTTACCAGAAACAAGGTCATTAAATTCAACTCGCCTTTATTTGTAATTAAATAGAATTTAGAGTTGTCTTCATTCCAGCCTGAAATACCTGCTTGTTCGGTAACAGTTGTTTCATAAATCGGTGTAAGTTTATTATCGCCATCAATACGCAACATTACAGTATTACCTTTTTCATCGGTGCGCTCTAATATTCTCAGCTTATCGTCCCAGTCGAAATTATAGCCTGTGATACGGTCGTTGTTTTCATAAATCTTTTTTAATTCACCGGTAGAAATTTTCAGGGAATACAAATCGTGCCATGCTTTATCCCTATCGTTCAGGCCAATCATCATTAAATCAAAATCGTTTTGGCTTGCCTGGTAAATTCTGGCGGTAACATCTTTTAAAGGAGTAAGATTTCTCGATTCGGGCACACCATCTTTCCCTGCTTTAGCAGTGGGGGCAACGGCATACACATTCATATTTTCATCGCCATCGGTATCTTTTACATACAAAATATATTTTCCATCAAAAGACCATAAATAACCATAAGACGGGCGCGAGCTGTTGGTTAACGGACGGGCTTTTTCAAAAGGCTCATCGAATTTCTTTACCCATATATTCATGATGCCATTGTATTCTTTCATAAAAGAAATCCATTTTCCATCGGGGCTTAGCTGCCCGCCCGAAATTTCAGGATTACCAAAAAATAAATTGCGGTCTAAGAGAGGTGTTTGTTGTGCATTCATTACGATTGATTGTAAGCTGAAAAATAAGGTAAGTGAATAAAATAATAATCGATTCATTAATGTAATTTTTAAATATGAGAAAGCAAAAGTAACCGACCTTGCTTACCTATCCTAATAACAGCATCTTAAAAAAAGGCAATTAACTATATTTAAGATTGCCCTAAAAAATCATACAAGCGCTACACCGGTAAAATCTTATTTCTTTAAATCAGTTTGCAACTTAAATCGCTATCCAAGCGTCTGTAACGGGTCTTGTAACCAAAATTATATTTTCAGAATAATGATAAAATTTATTTACAATCTGGTTTTTTCAGCAATATTTATTTTGTATTTTTTCCCGGTTTCAGCGCAAATAAACCCTAAGAATATTGAGATTGTGCGCGATAGTTTTGGCGTGCCGCATATTTTCGGGAAAACCGATGCGGAAGTAGCTTACGGGCTTGGCTGGGCAACCGCTGAAGATGATTTTAACACGATGCAATGGTCTTTACTGGCCGCCAAGAGCATGCAGGCAAGGCACTTTGGCATTGATGGCGCTAAAGTAGATTATGCCTGTCATTTATTGCGCGCCAGAGATATTGTAAAAGCGCAATACAACACAGCGCTTACACCGCAATTTAAAAGTATGTTAACGGCTTATGCGACTGCTGTAAATGATTATGCGGCAAAGCATCCCGAAGAAGTATTGGTTAAAAAGGCTTTTCCTGTTAATGAAGAAGATATTGTAACCGGTTATGTGTTGTCGTTTTGTTTAATGAGTGGCGTGGTAGGTGTGCTGGAAGATATTCTTTCGGGTAAAGCCGATGAAGGTAAAATAAACAATGGCGGCATTGGTTCAAATGCTTTTGCGTTTAATTCAGCAAAAACAAAAGATGGCAAAACTTATCTGGCAATTAATTCTCATCAACCATTGGAAGGGCCTTTATCGTGGTATGAAGTTCACCTGAATTCTGAAGAAGGCTGGAATATTATTGGCGGCACTTTTCATGGCGGGCTTTCTGTTTTTCATGGCACCAACGAAAATTTAGGTTGGGCACATACTGTAAATGATTTTGATGTAGTAGATACTTACAAGTTAGAGATGCATCCTAAGAAGAAAAACCAATATCGTTTCGATAATGAATGGAAAAAACTGGAAGTAAGAAAAGTATGGCTGAAAGTAAAAGTATTTAAGAAAGCTAAATTCCGTTTACCTGTAAGAAAGAAAACCTATTGGAGCGTGTATGGTGCAACCATGAAAAACAAAAAAAATGTTTACTCTATGCGGTTAGCGGCTAATCAGGATATCCGTGCTTCGCAGCAATGGTATTATATGAATAAAGCCCAAAACTTTTCTGAATTCTATAAAGTAATGCAAAGCAACGCTATGGCGAGAATGACAACTGTATATGCCGATAAATACGATACCGTTTTTGCCATTAGCACCGGAAGGGTAGCTAAAAGAAGCCCCAAGTATAACTGGATGGGCATATTACCCGGCAATACTTCTGAAACGTTGTGGAATGAATATCACCCCATAGAAGACCTGCCGCAAATTGTTAACCCGCAATGTGGTTATGTTTTTAATGTAAATAATTCGGCCTTTGATGTTACCTGCAAAGAAGAAAATTTAAAGCCTGAAAATTATGATGTAACTATGGGATATGGCAAAAGCCCCACCAACAGAAGCCAGCGTTTTCATGAGCTGATGGCAAAGTATCCGGGCAAAATAGATTATGAAGATTTTATTACTATCAAATTCGATAAATCTTTTCCCGATTCATTAATCGGCTATTATGATATTGACTTAAATATGTTTTACACCCTGAATGCAAAGCAATATCCTGACATTGAAGAAGAAATATTAAGTATTCAGCGTTGCCCCAAGAATGCCACACTTGATAACTGTTTAGGAATTTATGTCCACACTTTCTGGAAAATTTATGAAAAGAAAAGCACCCTCACTAAAGAACAAACCGGCAATCCTAATTTCATGAATGGCTTTTTTGTTGATTGTATCAGGGAAGCAAAAGTTGACATGTTGCAAACCTATGGTTCAACCGATAAATCTTTGGGTGATGTGCAACGACATGTCAGAGGGGACATGGATTTTCCGGTTGACGGTGCGCCCGATGTGTTAAAGGCTTCGTATGGTTTTACCAAACACAATGGCAGGTTTAAAATTTCTGTGGGCGAATCTTATATTCAATTGGTACAATTCGATAAAGACGGGCCTAAGATAGAAAGCATTAATGCTTATGGCGCATCGGCAAAACCCGAAAGCCCGCACTATACCGACCAAATGCAAATGTATTTAAACGAGCAATTGAAGCCTATGACTTTCGACAAGGCAACCATCTATAAAAACGCTGAAAAAATATATCATCCTGAATAGTTAAATTCAAAAATCTAAACTCAAAAATCAAAAGAAAATAGCTACATGAATTCTTCTGAAAAAAAGATTTGCCTTATTACCGGAGCTACTGCCGGCATTGGTTTAGAAACAGCTAAGGGCATTGCTGAAAAAGGCATTCATGTTGTTTTAGTTGGCAGAAGCAAAGAAAAATGTGAACATGCCATTCAATATATAAAAGCTAAAAACGCTGCGGCATCTTTAGATTATTTGCTGTGCGATTTGTCTTCACAAAAATCGGTGAGGCAATTGGCAAAAGACTTTTTAGAAACTTACAACCGGTTAGATATTTTAATTAACAACGCGGGTGCAGTCTATTCTGAATTACAATATTCTGAAGATGAAATTGAAATGCAGTTTGCCGTAAATCATTTAGCGCCATTTCTATTAACTAATTTGTTATTAGATATACTGAAACAATCAATTCCCGCAAGAATTATAAACGTTTCTTCACATTCACATTACAGAGGGAAAATAAATTTTGATGATTTGTATCATACCGAAAAATATTGGGCAATGACGGTGTATGAGCAATCGAAACTCGCCAATGTATTGTTTACTTATGAATTAGACAGAATGCTGGAAGATACCGGGGTAACTGTAAACGCTTTGCATCCGGGTGTGGTATAGATACCACCATAGGCAACACCAACAGCAAAGGCATTGTAAGCTTCGCGTGGCGGGTAATACGCCTGTTTGGCATGCCTGCTGCCGATGGCGCGAAAACCTCTGTTTATTTAGCCACTTCTGAAGAAGTTGCCACCACAAGCGGGAAATATTTTAATAAATGCAAGCCTAAAAAATCGTCAAGAGCCTCGTTCGATAAAGAAGCGGCATTGAAACTGTGGCAGATAAGCGAAACGCTCACAAAACTAAAATCATAACCGCATTACTTCGCCAACATCCAGCAATCTTAAATTGCCGTTAATGTTACCATTGCTTTGCATTTCTTTCAGCATAAAATAAGGCTCGCTCAACGGCTCATCGGCTAAATCGAAAGTGCCATAGTGCATTGGAATTAAAGTCTTCGCTTTTAAATCGTGGAATATTTGAACAGCTTCCTGCGGGTTGGTATGCACATCCTGCATCATAAATGCGGGATGATAAGCCCCCACTCCTATCATAGCAATATCAATATCAGGAAACAACCCGCCAATTTGTTTCGGGTAGCCGCAATAGCCCGAATCGCCACCAAAAAAAATATTCAAACCATCGGCTTCAATCATAAAACTACCCCAAAGCGTTTCGTTATTATCCCAGCCATAGCGATTGCTCCAATGTTGTGTGGGCAAAAATGTAATGCTGAAATTGGCTTGTGGCAAATCATATTGCTGATACCAACCGGCTTCCTGAAATTTAAGGTTACTAATCCAGCCTGAAACCAACTTTCCCGTATTCAAAGAAGTAAGCAAAGTAAAATTATTTTTAGCTGCCAGTTGCTTTAAACTCGGTGCATCGCAATGGTCGCGGTGAGCGTGCGAAAGCAGTACATAATCTATATTTTCAAAGTCGCTTGCTTTACAGGGCAACTCGCTGTAACGAGGCACTACCCCTGAAATCCTGCCAAAAATCGGGTCGGTGATTATTCTTATTCCATTCAGTTGAATATAAAAACTTGCGTGGCCTAACCAAACGATGCAATTGTTTTTCGTGTATAAAAAATCATTGCCTTTAATTACATTCAATTGCCAGTTTTCATTTTTCTTAGCCTTTGCTTTCTCATTTTTGCTGAAACGCCACTTCAAAAATTTAGAAAAACTTCCGCTGAATCTTTTATTGGGGTCAATAAATTTTCCTTTAACAACAGGATTTCCTTTCCAGTCTTTCAGTATGGTTTTAAGATTCAGATTGCTTTTATAAGAAATGGCTGCCATGAAATAATATAAAGTCTAAATTCAAAAATATAATAGTATTGCGGAGAGTTCTGAAAATTCAAAATGCTCATGTTTCACGCCAAGACGCTAAACCGCAAAGTATTAAAATTACACACCGTTACCTGCTTTATACCATTTATGCTTAATCAGCAGGCTGTGTATCGGGTTCAGCAGTATTAAAAACAAAACGGCTGTTACAAGGTTAAAAATGAGGTGCGAGTATGCCACCTGAATAACAGGATTACCGGATAAAGACATTACCGTGTATTCCAAAACTTTTATAAACGGAAACATAACCAGCACACCGCCTAAACTGAATATGAAGTTAGACAACGCGGCAAGCTTCGCCATTGAAGACAGCTTTAAGCCCGCTATCAGCGCGGTAGAAGTTGTGCCCGCGTTTGCCCCCATAATAATAGGTATGGCGGCATGAATCGTTATAATATCCTGGCTGATTAATATTACAACCAACCCTGTAACTACCGAGCTTGACTGT
>CAYSGX010000213.1:0-5735 GCA_964430605.1 uncultured Chitinophagaceae bacterium | reverse complement strand
CTGCTGAGAAAAATCAGTTTACTTAGGTTAGCAACGCCTTTTATAGCAGGTATTGTAGCGGGTATTTATTTCGATGCTACGATACCCGTCTGGGCTACCTTTATGCTGACTTTAGCCATAGCAGGCTTAATAATTTTATCTTCGGCAATTCAGCAATATTCTCTACGATGGATTAACGGCATAGCCGTTACCGCAGGTTTCTTTATTATCGGATTGTTATGGTCAGTAAACAACAAAGCCGTTAACCAAGCCGATTATTATGGAAAAGTTGCCACAGAAACATCATACCTGGCAGTAGTAATTGACGACCCGCCCGAAGAAAAAGAACGCAGCATAAAAGCCGTTGCAAAAGTGAAGCAGGTTGTTGACAAGCACACAACGCCTAAAAATGTAAGCGGCAAAATACAGCTTTACTTTACCAAGTCAGCCGATTTCAGTATTAATTACGGAGACCTGATTCTTATTCCATACAAGAAGCTTCGCGACATGGCTGAACCCAAAAATCCTTATGAATTTGATTACAGGCAGTTTATGGCTTTTAAGCAAATTCATCATCAGGCATATTTAAAGCCTTCGGAATGGATGCTCATAAAGCGCGATAGCGGCAATGATTGGTTAGCCGGTATTTATAAATTCAGAGATTATCTTTCGGGCGTACTGGAAAAATATATAGAAAAACCCCAGTCGTTTTCTATTGCTTCATCGCTGTTGCTGGGCACAAGAGAAACTTTAGACTTTCATTTAATAAAAGCCTATTCAAGTACCGGGGCAATGCACGTGCTGGCAGTATCGGGGCTGCATGTTGCCATACTGTATATCATTATGGAAAAGCTGCTTTTTTTTATGAACGGAAACCGTAAAACGGAACTGACAAAGGCATTGCTTATTGTAGCCATTACATGGTGGTATGCTTTGCTGACAGGGTTTTCGCCATCGGTACAGCGGTCGGCAATTATGTTTACTTTCATTACCATCGGCAGGCAATCGAAATGGGGCTACAACATTTATAATGTGCTTGCGGGTTCGGCATTGCTTCAGTTGCTGTTTAACCCATTTGCAATAATGGAAGTGGGCTTTCAGTTGTCATATCTCGCGGTGGCGGGCATTGTGATGTTTCAGAAATTCTTTTATGACTTATGGTTCATAAAAAACAAGGTATTAGATTACTTGTGGCAAATTACCTGTGTATCGTTTGCAGCGCAGCTTATCACATTTCCCGTGGGGCTTTTATATTTTTACCAGTTTCCATCTTACTTTTTTATTTCCAACCTGTTTGTTATTCCGGTTTCATTTATAATAATGATAGCAGGCGCTGCGTTACTTGCATTGCATCAGATACCCGGCTTTGCATGGGCTGTAAGTAAAATTCTTAACTGGCTGATATGGTTTATGAACGAGAGCGTTTTCGCCACCGAGCGGTTGCCTTATTCATTGATTCAGGGCTTGTCTGTTTCAATTGCCGAATCGTGGTTAATCTACATTATGATACTGTTGTTTTTTGCCTATATACATATCAGAAACCCAAAAATTATTATTGCACAACTGGCGGTGTTCACGATGCTGCTGGGCTACAATACCGCAGAAAATATTTTTCAGCATGCACAAAAAAGCATTGTAGTATATGCCACGCCAAAAACTTATGCCTACGATTTTATTAAAGGCAAAGAAAACATATTGATTGCCGACAAAGCGCTGTATGAAAATTACAGCCAGATGCAGTTTTACATTATGCATAACTGGTGGGAAAACGACATTCGTTCACATCATCACGCGGCATTTAACAACATCGCTCAATCAACACCCAACCGGCATTTACTTCAGCATAAAAATTATTTTTATTTCTGCGGAAAAAGAATGGTGATTATAGATAAAAAATTGCCTAACCGTATTCCTGATAAACCACTGAATGTTGACTATATTATTCTCACAAAAAACGCGCAGGTGCATTTGAATAAAATAAAGCACTACTATTCTTTTAATACAATTATTGCCGATGGAAATAATGCTGCATACAAACTGGGGCAATGGAAGAAAGACGCTGAATCGGAAAATATAAACTTCAGGGCAGCAATAAATGATGGCGCATTTGTTGCAAACTTTTAACTATCAAGGCTATATCAGATTCAGCCTTGAAGTAACCGCTTGCTTATATGATTTACCTATTGAAATAAGTTTCTTATCTATCACCATCATACCACCATCAAAAGTATCAACCCTGTCGATATTCACAATGAATGACCTGTGTACTCGTGCGAATTTTTGTTCAGGTAGTTTTTGCTCAATTTGCTTCATGGTAGTAAGCAGCGTGTACTTCCTGCCTTTAGTGTTTACGGTTACATAATCGCCCAATGCTTCAACAAACAAAACGTCATCGGAATGAACGTTATGATAAACGTTATTCTCTTTCAGATACAATCTGTTTCTGTTAAATAAATTGACATTTCTTAAATCATATAACTCTTTTGCCTTGTCAACAGCTTTGGTAAACCTTTCAGGAGAAATGGGCTTTACCAAATAATCAACTACGTTGAAATTAAAAGCTTCGACAGCATATTTCTCATCGCCTGTAACAAACACGATTTGTGTTTTCTTATCTATTAACGGCAATATATCCATACCCGACATGTTAGGTAGCGACACGTCCAGGAAAATCAAATCAACTAATTCTTCTTTTAAAAATTCTGTAGCGTCTTCCGCGGTATAAAAAGTTTCGGTCAATTCCAGATTGGGATTCTTAGCAATCAACTCTTGCAGTATGCGCACAAATATCTTGTCGTCTTCAATTATTATTGCTCTCATAAGTTTAAATAGTAGTCCTACTGCAAATATTTATAAAAAATGTTGTAAAAAAAAATGCTACTCATTAAACTTATCGACTATTTTTAAACCGCACAGCAACAATAGTACTATACACACGAAATATTGTGTGTATAAACACCGGTAAGTGTACTGAAATAATGAGCATTTATTTTAATTAAAGTGGTAAATACAATGCTGTTATTTTCTATTATCTATTTTTACAAAAATCATTTCCCCTGTGAATGTTGAATTTTTTATTGCCGGAAGATTATTCTTCAGTAAAGAAAAAACCTTTTCAAAATTTATTGTTGGCATTGCCACCACAGCCGTAGCGCTTAGTGTCGCGGTGATGATTATCGCTGTTTCATTAGTTAATGGTTTTCAAAAAGAAATAGCCGGAAAAGTGTATGGCTATTTCGGACAAATTCAGGTATCGAAATTTGGCTATGGCAAATCGCTGGAAGATAACCCCATTACTATTCAGCAGCCTTTTTACAAAAATTATAAAACGATAGATAATGTAGGCCATGTGCAGGTATTCGCTTACAAGCCGGGTATCTTAAAAACTTCCGAACAAATAGAAGGCATTGTATTAAAAGGTGCGGGTAGTGATTTCAGATGGGATTTTATTCAGAAAAGTATGGTGCAAGGCAATGCTTTAAAAACTGCCGATAGTGTTTTAGTAAATGAAATAATGCTTTCTAACTATACTGCCGAAAGATTAAACCTGAAGGCGGGCGATAATGTGGCACTGCATTTTATGCAAACGCCCCCGAGGGTAAGAAACATGAAAGTTGCCGGCATTTACAACACCGGTATGGAAGAGTTTGATAAGTTATATGCGCTTATGGACATCAGGCACATACAAGAACTGAATAACTGGAATGAAAACCAGGTAGCGGGCTTTGAGGTGTTTGTAGATAATACCGATTTGATTGATGTAACTGCTGATGAAATTACTTATAATGAGCTTGGCCCCGACCTGACCGCGCAAACCATTATGGAAATACGCCCCAATATTTTCGACTGGTTAAAACTGCAAGACATGAACGAACTGATTATTTTAATATTGATGACTGCCGTTGCTTGTATTAATATGATTACTTGCCTGCTCATTATTATTTTAGAGCGAAGCAACATGATTGGCGTACTAAAAGCATTGGGCGCACGCAATTGGGTGGTGAGAAAAATATTTGTTTACAACTCGCTTTATATTGTGGGCTTGGGTTTGTTCTGGGGCAATTTATTTGGCATTGGGCTTACTTTGCTGCAACAACATTTTAAATTTATTACCCTCGATGAAGCTTCTTACTATGTAAAATACGCGCCTGTAGATTTCGATATTGCTACCGTGATAATGATTAATGGCAGCACCTTATTAGTTTGCTTTCTGGTGTTGCTTATTCCTTCATATTTGGTAAGCAGAATTTCGCCTGTAAAAGTGTTGCGATTTGAATAGTAATTTTAGAACGCAGATGACACAGATTATTTAAGATAAAATTATGATTGAATAGCTTTGTGAATACAATGAGCAAATAATTTACTTTTTCAACTACAACAATAAAAATAAACATGAAGATTTACGGAATAAAAAACTGCAACACTATGCAGAAAGCTTTTAAAGCTTTAGACGATAAGGGCATTACTTACACTTTTCACGATTATAAAAAACTGGGTATTGATGCCGATACTTTAAAACAATGGAGCAGCAAATTGGGCTATGAAAAACTGATTAACAAAAGTGGGCTTACCTGGAAAAAATTAGATGATGCCACAAAGGCAATAGTGAAAGATGAAGCATCGGCAATAGCTTTAATGATGCAGCACACCAGCATGATTAAACGCCCTGTAATTGATACCGGAAAAAGTTTGATTCTTGGCTTTGATGAAGCCGCTATAAAAAAATTGTAGAGAGCAAAGAACGCAGATGACGCTGATTTTTATGATTAGTTATGATTTATTCCTGCATTATCAGTAACGATGGGTTTAAAACCACAAGTGTTCTAAACACGAAAATTCGAGTCTTTTTTGCGGACTAAAGTCCGCTTTTGAAAATAAAAAGTCCTTTTATCAAAAAAAGCAGCGCGTTTTAACCCGCTGCAAAAAAGCAAAATCAAAGTTTCTAAAAACCTTACAGGTTTTTACCCAACAACTTCATTCAACGCCCCATATTCAGGATAATCTTCCAGAAAATCAATCCGTCCTGTTTTTAAATCGAGCTGTGCAGCCATATTATCGGTGCCGTTGGTAATGGCAAGGTAAGGCACTTGCAGGGTAAGGTTATATCTTCCGGCCTGGTCAAAAATATTTTGCGCCAAAGCAATTTCAGGCTGTTTACATTCCACAATCAATGCAGGCCGGAACCGTTTGTCAAACACCACAATATCGCAACGCTTCTGCATATTATTTACGGCAATGGCATGTTCAACCGAAATAAAACCCACAGGATATCGCTTCACATCAATAAGGTAATGCAGTATATGTTGGCGCACCCATTCTTCAGGCGTAATGGCCACATATTTCTTCCGCGCCTTATCAAAAATCAACCTTTTTCCGTTTTCGGTTTTCACTTTAAAATCAAATTCGGGAAAATGTATGATGAACATGAAAAAGGCTAAATTCGTGTTTGAGCAAAATTACATTAAATGCAAACGAAACCCGAAATTGTTGAAAACTGGCTGCCCCGGTACACTGGCATAGAACTGGAAGAATTCAGCAAGTATATACTGCTTTGCAATTTCGATAAGTATGTAGAAATGTTTGCGGCCAAACACAATGTAGAAGTTAAGGGCAAAGATAAACCCATGCGTGTTGCCACTGCCGATGGCATTACCATTATCAACTTCGGAATGGGTAGCGCCAATGCCGCCACGGTAATGGATTTACTCAGTGCCATCAGCCCCAATGCCTGCTTGTTTTTGGGAAAATGTGGCGGC
>CAYSGX010000212.1:1856-5741 GCA_964430605.1 uncultured Chitinophagaceae bacterium | reverse complement strand
TACAATAGTTTATACCGTAAGGCATTAGGCTAATATTGAAATATAAACGGTATAAATTTACTATCAAACCATAAAACAAAAATCCCATTCAGCATATACTGAACGGGATTTTTATCTCAAATCAATTAAAACACCAAAGATTACCCTTCTACCACTTCAAAAGAAATAGTAACTTCTACATCTTTGTGAAGATTTACATTAGCCGTGTAAGTACCTAAATTCTTTACTTCTTCAGCCAAGGTAATTTTCTTTCTGTCGATATTGATGTTTTTTTGCTTTTTAATAGCATCGGCCAACTGAACGTTGGTTACACTACCAAAAATTTTGCCGCTGGTGCCTGATTTTGCAGCTACTTGAAACACTGTAGATTTCAAAGTATCTACAATAAGCTGTAATTGGCTCATTATTTTTTCTTCTCTGCGTGCATCTTGCTTTAAGCGCTCTTCTAATTGCTTGCGTTGCGATTCAGTAGCTAAAGCGGCCAAGCCTTTAGGCAATAAAAGATTTCTGCCATATCCGGCACGCACTTTTACCAAATCGTTTTGCTTGCCCAGATGCGCTACGTCTTGTAATAATATCACTTCCATGGTTAGTTATTTTAAAAGGTCAGTTACATAAGGTAACAAAGCAAGGTGGCGCGCACGCTTAATAGCGGTAGCGACTTTACGCTGAAACTTCAACGAGTTACCGGTGAGTCTGCGAGGTAAAATTTTTCCTTGTTCGTTAACAAATTTCAAAAGAAAATCTGCGTCTTTATAGTCGATGTATTTAATACCCGCTTTCTTAAAACGGCAATACTTCTTCTTACGCGGGCCCAATTTAGCCGCAGTAAGATATTTAATTTCTTGTTTTGCTGCCATGGTTATGCCTCTGTTTTTTCTTGTTGTTTATTCTTGTTTCTTCCTATTAAGCCTTGATGTTTTCTTTCGTTATAATCTACTGCAAATTTATCAAGTGCAATAGTTAAATAACGCAAGATATTCTCATCTCTGCGATAGTTCAATTCAAGTTTTTCAATAAGGTCATCGCCCCCATTGTTTTTAAACTCCAAAGTGAAATAATGTCCGGTAGTTTTCTTTTCTATCGGATAAGCCAGTTGCTTAAGCCCCCAGTATTCCTGATGAACGATTTCGGCTCCGTTCGTTTTCAGGAATTCGGCATATTGAGACACCAAGTTTTTTACTTCTTCTTGGGTCAAAACCGGGGTCAGAATCAGTGTCGTTTCGTACTGTTTTGACATTGAAAAATGGTTTTTTTGTTAAATAAAATGGAGGGCGAAAGTACACATTTTTTTGATACAATGCCAATTTTTCTGCTTATATCTTCCATTTGTCAATAATTACAACTGTTTTATGCTGAAAAGCAATTGTTATCAACAGTTCATAACTGAAACAAAAAACTATTTATAACTTTACTGCAATGGAACAATTTGTAGTATCGGCAAGAAAATACCGCCCTAAAAGATTTACAGATGTGGTAGGGCAACAGGGTGTAACTATTACACTGCGCAACGCTTTGAAGAGTGGCCATTTGGCACAATCGTTTTTGTTTTGCGGGCCTCGGGGAGTTGGAAAAACTACCTGCGCGCGTATTTTGGCAAAAGCCATAAACTGCTTAAATCCTACAGCCGAGTTTGAACCTTGCGGGCAATGCGACTCGTGCAAGTCATTTGAACAAAATACTTCTTTCAATATACATGAATTAGATGCGGCATCTAATAATTCAGTAGAAGATATCCGCGAACTGGTGTCGCAGGTAAGGGTTCCGCCACAGGCAGGAAAATACAAGGTATATATAATAGATGAGGTTCACATGCTCTCTCAGGCAGCTTTCAATGCCTTCTTAAAAACATTGGAAGAACCTCCAGGCTACGCTATATTCATTTTGGCTACCACCGAAAAGCATAAAATCATTCCTACTATTCTTTCGCGTTGCCAGATTTATGAGTTCAGCAGAATTACCGTACAAGACGTAGTATCGCACCTTCAAGGCATTGCCACTACAGAGAGTATTACAGCCGATACCAATGCTTTAAATATTATTGGTCAAAAAGCCGATGGCGCCTTGCGCGATGCACTTTCAATGTTTGACAGATTGGTAAATCATGTTACAGGCGAACTTACCTTAGATTCGGTATTAACCAATTTGAATATTCTCGATTATGAATATTATTTCAGGTTTACCGATTATATGCTTACGCAAGATTTAGCCAATGTATTGCTATTGTTTGATGACGTGCAGCGCAAAGGTTTCGAGGGCGATTTGTTAATTACCGGTTTGTGCGAGCATTTCAGAAATCTATTGGTTTGCAAAGACACCAACACGGCTAATTTATTGGAAGTAAGCGGCAGTTTAAGAGAAAGGTATCTGATTCAGGCAAATAATACACCTGCATCTTTCTTGCTGAATGCCATGAATTTGGCCAATCAGGCTGAAATAAGTTACAAAAATTCAAAGAACAAACGACTGCATGTAGAATTGGCGCTCATGAAAATGACTCAGCTAAGCAGCTTACTTTCATTGGCCTCAACAGAAAATATTCCTGAAGTAAAAAAAAACTCTGATAGCTTAGAAACAACAGCAAGTGAGCCAATAAATGCCCGTTCTGGTGTAGTTAAAGAAAAAGAAGTTGAGCAACCGGCTTCTTCTGAAACGTATAAAATTATAGAACAACCTTCAATTACTGCATTAAGATATACTGAAAATACTGTTACCGTTACAGAAAATAAACCTATTCCGAATAAAACAGAAAGTGCCCCAACAACAGTAGCGGAACCAAAACCCGAGTTAGCTAAACCAAGAAAATCCTTGTCTTTAGGAACAAGTTTAGGCAAACTGGAAGAAAATATTCAAAAAGCAAAAGAAGACAACTCCATATCAGATAGTCTTTTCCAAGTGCAGAAAATTCCATTAGAAATATTAGTTGCTGCCTGGAATAATTTTGCCAAACTGCTTTCGGAAGAAAAGCCACATATAGCATCTGTTTTCAAAAGCAACCAGCCTATTGATGCCGATGGAACGATAAAAGTGGTGGTAAATACTATTGTCCAGAAAAATCAGTTTGAAGAATCAAAACAAGACTTCTTAGACTACCTGAAGCAAGAACATGACCTTAGACCTTCTTTTATTGTAGAATTAGTTAAAGATGCCGAAGATGCCCCCATTAAAAAGGCATTTACCAAAGATGAAAAGTTAGAGCTAATGATTCAGAAAAACCCTGATGTGCTTACGTTACTACAGGAACTTGATTTAAAATAAACCTAATTCTTCACAGTTCAAAAAACAAAAAAGACCGTTTCAGAATCGAAACGGTCTTTTTGTTTTCTTTTAAAGAAATCTTATTATCTGGATACTACAATCTTTTTATTGAATGTATGAGCACCTGTAGTAATAATTGCATAATAAGTACCCGAAGCCATTTCACTTAAATTTACTTCATACTTATTAGTTTGATTTGGCTGTGCCACAAACCTGCTATCAGTAATTATTTGACCTAAAGTATTGTAAACTGTCAAATTAATATCTCTGGTTTCACTGGTTATTACAGTGAAGCTGGAAGAATTGTCTGTAGGATTAGGCATAAACTCGCTGATAACGAATACCGCGTTGTCAGTAATCATGGCACTAACAATATTGGTTAAATCTGATTGTCCATCATAATCTACCTGACGCAAACGGTAGTAGTAAACAGTGTTAGCAACCACATCATTATCGTCTAATTTGTAGTTCAACATAGTAGAAGAATTACCGGCACCATCTACCCAACCGATATTGGTAAAGTTAATACCATCCTCACTTCTCAATACTTCAAAACCTGCGTTGTTGATTTCAGTAGCAGTTGTCCAGCTAACTCTGATGAACTTATTATCAATAGGATCAGCTTTC
>CAYSGX010000212.1:0-1846 GCA_964430605.1 uncultured Chitinophagaceae bacterium | reverse complement strand
CCACCACCAACTCCAAATCCTGAGAAACTTCCCAGACTTGTTGCTTCAATGTAACTTGTAGCATTTCCATTACCTTGTACAGGTGCTTCGCCAATAGGATAAATTTCACCGTTATAAACATTTACACCTGCACACTTATCGCCTGATTGTGCTACAAATTGATTCCAATCTTCAGAAAGTGGTGTGTTTTCAGGAGCTTTAATAACTTTTAAGAAAACATAGCTGCTTAAATCGGAAATTGCAGATAAATTTGGATGACCTCTAAAATCATAAATATTAGTTCCAGTTGCATCAGAAGTCATGTTCCATTGTCCGAAGTCATTTACAATTCTATCTAACTCTAACCACTGATTCCAAGATAAAGACGGGTCACAACCGGGAATCAACAACTCTTGATAGGGAGAAAAATCCGGTTTATCTATGCCTGCCGCATTTCCGTGATCCTGAAAAGAGGCTGTAATAGCAGTACTTGGGAAACTTGATTTTGTAATTATTTCAGCTAAGTTATACTCCTTAACAAAAGAACCTACAGGAAAGGCATAAGCCCTGTTTGCAACAACGGCCCTCTTTAATTTTCCGATAACGTAATTAGATTCATTTGTGCCAAAACCTATGGAAGAAACTACGGCATTTTCAGCATCATTTGTTACATCTAAAATATATGGAGCATCTACAATAATTTTTCCACTATCAAGTCTTAAACTATTAGTTACTGTAACATTTCTCTTTAATTCCAATATTGCATCATTGATATTCCCTGTTACACGGGATAGCTTAGAGTGAAATGTTCCTACAGAAACAGAGCCTGAGCCTGTAATTTCTCCGTTACCTGTCGAAACGAAGATAAGAGAATCAGAATTAAAGGTGGTGCCGGTTGCCCAATTTAACTTTCCTCCTGTCGTACCGGTGTTGATGATAACTTGCCCGTCACTATTGAAAGACGCAGTACCCTCTCCTACAATTTCTCCTTTAACAAACAGCAAGCCACCATTTTGAACAGTTACACCAGAGCCACTTTGCATGTAGAACTCATTTTGTGCATGCAGGCTATTTAAGCCCATTGCGACTAAAAAAGATAGGTAGATTTTTCTCATAACATCTAATTTATTTGATTGTGATAAATCAATTTGAACACAATATAGCAAGGGTATTTTAAAATGTCAAGTCTTTTTTCAAAAAAAATGTACATATACGAAACTTATCCACAAACGCTACGTAGAAGATGCTGATTTTCTTATTAAAGTCAATCTTTTAAAACCCACAGATTCTATGAAAGCGATTGGAAATTTTATGACAGGACTATTGGTGGCAACAACAATGGGATTAAGTGCCCAAAGCCCTAAAGTGGCAAATAACTGGTATTTTGGAGCTTTTGCAGGTGTAAATTTCACCAATGGGAGACCCGCTACTATTGCCAATGGTGCAATGTTGGCAAGTGAAGGCTCCACAAGTGTTTCCGATAGAGATGGCAATCTTCTATTTTACTCAAATGGTGGCAATTTACCTTCTGCAGGCGCTATTTGGAATAAAAATCATCAGGTGATGCTAAATGGCAGCTTGGCAGGAACCAAAGGCTGCGGCAGCGCATTTCAAAGCTCAATTGCTTTATTGCAGCCGGGCCATAACAGTACTTATTATTTATTTTCTACTGATTGCAGGGAAAACAACTTATTGAATGGTATAAGCTACAATATTATAGATATGAACCTTGACGGTGGCTTGGGCGGTGTAGTTCAAAAAGACATTTCGCTAATGGACTATACTACTGAGTCTATCACCGCGGCAAAACACGCTAATGGCAGAGATTACTGGATTATAGTAAGCAAGCCTGACGCAGATACACTTT
>CAYSGX010000211.1:3679-5762 GCA_964430605.1 uncultured Chitinophagaceae bacterium | reverse complement strand
ACCTATATGAAACTGTTGAAATCTCCGAAAGGCATTTTGCTCAATTTTAATTGCTCTAACATATTTAATCAAGGACAAAAAACTTTTGTAAATGAATATTTCGGCATATTACCACAGCATTAAACTATGTATCTATGTGGTTTATATAAAAATGTGTCCCAAGATAGAATTTTTTCAGGGTCAGATATATGGTTTCACAAAAATTTAGTGAAGACAATATCTGTTTTTTAAATCCGAAATCATAAATAATGAAAAAAGGGTCGGCAAAATTTCAATCATTACTTACACTAACCTTGTTGTTGGTAGTATTGGTATTGCTGAATGTGGTGTCTTATCATTTTTATGAGCGGCTCGATTTAACTAAAGAAAAACGCTACACGCTTTCCAACGCCACTAAGGAACTGCTGAAAAACCTCAACGATGATATTTTTATAAGGGTATATCTCGAAGGCGAATTTCCCGCAGGTCTCAAGCGTTTAAAAAATGCCACGCAAGATATGTTGGCTGAATTCAGAGCGGCATCGAAAGGCAGCATTCATTTTGTTTTTGAAGACCCTTTGGCTGGCAAAAACGAAAAAGAGAAAAAAGAAATTGGCGACCAGCTTACCGAAAAAGGCTTGCCGCCCACCAAACTTGAAGTAAATACCGATGACCAGTATTCCAAAAGATACATTTTTCCCGGGGCATTAGTGCGCTACCGCGACAGGGAAATGCCTTTGCAGTTGTTGGAAAATCAAATCAGGTTAGCTTCGCAGGAAGTGCTGAATAACTCTGTTGAATTGCTTGAATATAAAATTGCCAACAAGATTAAAAAAATTACACAGCGTATAAAGCCTACCATTGCGTTTACCGAAGGGCATGGCGAACTGGCTGACGAATATCTTACCGACATCAAAAAAACGTTAGACGATTTGCAATATGATGTAGTGAGAATTAATCCCAAAACCATTGCGCAAATTCCGCCACGCTACAAGTTGCTTGTAATTGCAAAACCTACCGAAACATTCAGAGAGCAGGAAAAATTTAAGATAGACCAGTTTATTATGAATGGCGGCAGCGTACTGTGGCTTATTGATGCCGTAGATGTTGAAATGGACAGCCTGCGCAATAAAGATTTTTATTTCGCCAACAAACGCGACCTGAATTTAGACGACCAGTTGTTTCGCTATGGCGTAAGGCTGAACCCTTATCTCGTTCAGGATTTGCAGTGCAACAAAATTCCGCTGGTGGTGGGCATGTTGGGCAACCAGCCACAAACCGAACTGTTCCCTTGGTTTTATTATCCTGTGCTGATGGGCAACAACAACCATGTTATTGTGCGCAACTTAAATGCCATTCAAACGCAATACATCGGAACGGTTGATACCGTAAAGGCTGAAAACGTAAACAAAACTTTTCTGCTCACTACTTCAAATTACAGCAAGGCGTTAATGTCGCCCGTTCGTGTTCATTTCTCTATGCTGAAAGAGCAGCCTGACCCCAACACGTTCAACAAAAAAAATATTCCTGTTTCGGTGTTGCTGGAAGGGCAGTTTACTTCCGTATTTAAAAACCGCATTGCGCCCGAAATGGCACAGGCTATGGATTCTTTAAAAATGCAGTTTAAAGAATCGGGCAGTTTTTCAAAAATGATTGTGGTTGCCGATGGCGATATTATTAAAAACGAAATAAGCCCGCGCGGTGGTGTGTTGCCATTGGGCTTTTACAGCTTCACCGACTACACTTTTGCCAACAAAGATTTTATATTGAACTGCGTGGAATATTTAGCTGATGATACCCAACTGATTGAAACGCGCAATAAAGAAATTAAACTCCGTTTGTTAGACAGACAAAAAATTCAGCAGGAAAAACTGTTCTGGCAGTTGCTGAATATGCTTGCGCCTGTTGCGCTGGTAATCGTTTTCGGAATAGCATATAATTATATTCGCAGAAGAAAATATGCTGTGTAGATTTGTGTTGCACGCAAAGACGCGAAGCCGCTAAGAAGATTTTTTAATTTAGTGATGAAAACAGGCGGTAACCACAAATTAAATTTTGTGGGACTCGTACGACAGCCGTACCTGTCGCCAATGTCCCACAAAAT
>CAYSGX010000211.1:0-3669 GCA_964430605.1 uncultured Chitinophagaceae bacterium | reverse complement strand
GAATATTGAAAAATAAATAATGAAAGATAATAAAAATAACAGCGGTGGATTTATTCCGCAGCATGGTGGTTACAAGAACCTGTTAACCTATCAAAAGGCGGACTCCCCGTCCCACAAGAAAAACAACTACCTTAACCCCGCTGTCTCCCAAAACATAAAGCCGTAAATTTGCCCTGCTTCATCAATAAAGTACAACCTATACAATGAATAAAAACCTTATCATAGCCCTTGTTATTATTTTGCTTGCGGGCATTGCAGGCTACATCTATTTTGCCAAACAGCCCAAGCACACTGTTGAAGCCGAGCAGGCATTTTATCTTGAAAATACCGATGCCGTTACCAAAGTTTTTATGGTAAATAAAGCAGGCAAAAAAGTATTGCTCGAAAAGAATGCCGATGGCGTGTGGATGGTAAATGGTAAATACAAAGCCTTCAAAGTCAAAATAAATACGTTGTTAGAAACTTTTCGCAGAATAAGAGTAGATTATCCGGTTACCGATAGAATGTACAACAACGTAATTAAAGAATTGGCAACCACATCAGTAAAGGTTGAGATTTATGAAAACAACAGCAACAAGCCTTCTAAAATATATTTTGTGGGTGGCGAAACTCTTGATGGCTTAGGCACCCCCATGATTATGGAAATAAACGGCAAAACCGCTTCAAAACCATATATAGTGCATATTCCCGGCTTTACAGGCAACGTAAACCCCCGCTATTTTGTTGAGGAAAAAGACTGGAGAAGCACTACCATTTTCGACCATAAAATTGACGAGATAAAAGAAGTATCAATGCAGTGGCTTGAGCAACCCGGACATTCTTTTACTTTCAGAAAAAATGCGCAAGGCGATTTTGATATGTTGGAGAATATTGAAAATACACCTCTTTATAAAACCGGAGTAAACCAATATCTCAACTCATTTACTTATATCAATGCCGAATCGCTGGAATATGAAAACCCAAACAAAGAGCCTGTGCTGAATAATGAAAAACCTTTTATAAAAATGACTTTAGTGCCCCTGCAAGGCAAAGCCATAGAAATGGAAGTGTATAGAATGGAAGTAAACAAGCGAAGTAAAACACAATTTGACGGGTTGGGTAATCCCGTAAAATATGATGTAGATCGCTATTGGGCAGTAGTAAATACCGATTTAGGTTTTGTGGGCATTCAGCATTATGTCTTTGGCAATTTATTCAGAAAAAAGGGCGACTTTTTTGCCAAAAAATCATAAGCTGTATAAAGTCCAAAACTCAAAATCCAAAATCCAAAACGCTGAAAGCTGAAATATAAACGGTATAACTACTATCTGTGCATCTGTGGCAAAATAAGAGCCTTTCAATGGAGTGGTTTATAACAAAATATCATGCTTTCACAGTAATAGTGTCTTAACTGTTGATTTTCTGTCCCCTGAATGTGTAAATCTTTTAACGGTTACATTACCTAAGTCAAGGCTTCAAATCTTTATATTTGTTGAAAATATAAACCAAAAGCATGAAATTTATTGTAAATACAGGCACATTGCTGAAACAGTTATCATTAATCAGCGGTGTAATTAGCTCAAACAGCGTATTGCCCATCTTGGAAAACTTTCTTTTCGATGTAAACAAAGGAACGCTTACTGTTTTTGCTACCGATTTAGAAACCTCTATGTCGAGCAGTTTAGAAATAGATTCTAAAGATTCAGGCAAAATTGCCATTCCTGCCAAAATGTTGTTAGATATTTTAAAGTCGTTGCCCGAGCAACCGTTAACTTTCAGCATAGATAATAAAACCTACGGGGTAGAAATTACTTCTGAAAACGGAAAATATAAATTGAGTGGCGAGAATGGCGATGATTTCCCGAAAATTCCTGTCGCGGAAAATGTAACCAACCTGAATATCAGTTCAGCAGTGCTTGCAAAAGCCATTGCCAAAACCATTTTTGCCGTGAGCAATGATGAACTGCGTCCTGCCATGACAGGCGTGTATTTTCAACTCGACCAAGAGGGTACAACTTTCGTTGCTACCGATGCGCATAAGTTGGTACGTTACAGAAGAACCGATGCCAAGAGCGATAGCGCATCGGCATTCATTGTGCCGAAAAAAGCATTAAACCTGTTAAAGAATGCGCTGCCAAATGACGAAACACCTGTAAACATTTCTTACAATAATTCCAACGCTTTTTTCAGTTTCGGACACGCCAATTTAATTTGTCGTTTAATTGATGCCCGCTACCCTGATTATAACGCGGTAATTCCTACCAACAATCCTAATCACTTAGGTATTGGCAGGGCTGAACTGCAAAACTCATTAAAGCGTATTGCTATTTTCTCTAACAAAACCACCAATCAGGTGGTATTGAAAATTACCGGCAACGAACTGCAAATTTCTGCTCAGGATTTAGATTTTTCTAACGAAGCCAACGAACGGTTAAATTGTTCTTACGAAGGCAGCGATATGGAAATTGGCTTTAACGCGAAATTCCTGGTAGAAATGCTTTCGGTTATGGAAGGCGATGAAATTACTTTAGAGCTTTCTACTCCGAACCGTGCAGGCGTATTGTTTCCGGTAGAAAAAGATGAAGCCGAAGAAGTGTTGATGCTGGTGATGCCGGTGATGTTAAACGCCTGATTCAGTTTCTGAAAAATATTTTTTCTTCGGAAGGCTTTGCCATTCATAAATTTTTGAAGCAACAGCAACTTGAGCAGCTTTCTACAAAAACCTATAGAATATCTTAAAGGCGTTGGCCCGCTGCGGGGCGATTTGCTGAAAAAAGAATTGCAGATATTTACGGTAGGCGACTTACTGTCTCATTATCCTTATCGCTATATAGACCGCTCGCGCATTTATAAAATTGCAGAGATACAAAACGATGAAGCCTATATACAGGTTAAAGGTATTATCAGAAATATTCAGGAAGTGGGGCAGCAACGCGGCAAGCGGCTCACCGCCATTCTTTCTGACGATACAGGCAATATAGAAATGGTATGGTTTCAGGGTGCGCAGTGGGTAAAAAAAACATTGAAACCCAATACTGAATATATAGTTTTTTGCAAGCCTAGCTACTTTAACAACCGCTTAAATCTGGTACATCCCGAACTGGAACTGAGCAGTGAACAACAACCCGAAGCGGTAGTCGGTTTACAGCCCATGTATCACAGCAGCGAGAAAATGAAAAGCAAAGGGCTTGACAGCAAAGGGCTGCTGAAGTTGCAGCGCACCATCGTTTCAGAAATTACGCCTGCCGAAATTTCAGAATATTTTCCGCCTTATTTATTTGAAAAATATCGTTTCCTGGGGCGTTTTGAAACACTGAAAAATATTCATTTCCCTGAAAACGAAACCCTGCTGCAGAAAGCAAGAGGCAGGCTGAAGTTTGAAGAGTTTTTTATTATTCAGCTTAGATTACTGGCGCGAAAACTAAAACGCAAAAGCATCGTTAAAGGCTTTATTTTTTCTAAAGAAAACGACAATCATCTTCGGGAATTATACAAGTCGCTTATCGGAAAAAATTTTATGCTCACGCCCGACCAGCTAACTGTTTTAGAAGAAATAAGAAACGATGTGATACAGGGCAAACAAATGAACCGCCTGCTGCAAGGTGATGTGGGCAGCGGCAAAACCATTGTGGCGTTGCTGTGTATGCTCATGGCGGTTGATAATGGTTTTCAGGCTTGTTTAATGGCGCC
>CAYSGX010000210.1:0-5781 GCA_964430605.1 uncultured Chitinophagaceae bacterium | reverse complement strand
ATATGATTCTGACAGAGGCGGTGCACAGGAAGACGACAGAACAGGCGGCTATTCAAATTGTGCTAATGAATTTCTTGGCTACACCAAGAAGAAGGGATTAAACACCAAACTCATTTTTATAAATGATGGACCCGGACTTTTGTTGGGTTCAATGTGGAATGATTATGCAACATTAGAAAAAAGTTGGAAAGGAAAAATTATGGTTCTCACCTTACGGATGGTGACAGAACGAATTACCAAAGAATGGTTGAACTCAAAATTGTAAAGCTATGGCAACAGGCATCCCAAAAACAAAATGGAATGGCGAGTTGCAAATGAGCAACTCCGACAACGAGCAGTTCACATTTCATCCCGTTTGGCAACATGGCAATACCCCAAACCGCCTTTACTATGGCGACAACCTTTCAGTGCTGAAAGATTTGCTGAGAGACAAATCAGTGAAAGGGAAAATTCGCCTCATTTATATTGACCCACCGTATGCAACCAACAGCGTTTTCCAAACAAGAAAACAACAAGATGCTTACACCGATTTGCTGACAGGTGATAAGTATGTTGAGTTTATGCGTGAACGGCTTTTGCTGATGAAAGAACTATTGGCTACTGATGGTTCAATCTATGTTCACCTTGACAACAAAATGGTTTTTCACATCAAGGTTTTGATGGACGAAATTTTTGGCGCTGCAAATTTTCGCAGCATGATTACAAGGAAAAAATGCAAGTCAAAAAACTTTACAAAAAATTCCTTCGGAAATATTTCCGACTACATTTTGTTTTATACCAAATCTGCCAACGCAGTTTGGCACAAACAATATCAGCAATGGACTGACGAAAAAATTTTGTTGGAGTATCCGTTCATTGAAGAAGAAACAGGAAGGCGACACAAACGAGTGCCGGTTCATGCACCGGGAACGAGAAACGGAGAAACAGGAAAAATGTGGAGAGGAATGATGCCGCCCGATGGAAAGCATTGGCAATTCACTCCCGACAAATTGGATGAATTTGACCGCAAAGGAGAAATTTACTGGAGCAAGAATGGAAACCCAAGACGAAAAGTTTATTTGGATGAAAGCAACGGTATTGCATTGCAAGATATTTGGCTTGACTACTTGGATGTGAACAATCAAAACACTCACACGACAGGTTATCCGACAGAAAAAAATATTGAGATGTTGAAGCGGATAATTCTTGCTTCATCAAACAAAGGTGATTTAGTGATGGACTGCTTTGCAGGTTCAGGAACAACTTTAGTTGCAGCAGATGAATTGGAACGCAATTGGATTGGCGTTGACATCGGAAGTCAGTCAATCAATGTAATTCTTAACCGATTTCAACACGGCACACAAACACTTGACGACCACATTAACGATTACAAGCCGAAAGCAAAGACAAAAAAGGTTGATTTGTTTTCAGAGCAAAAAGAGGTTGAAACAATAGAAGTGGAATCAAAAAGGAAAACTATTTATCACTTGATAAAAAATTATTCAATATTGGTAAACGGAAATTATTCGGGGAAGGAATTTCAATTACCTAACTTAACCAAATAGTAAATAAACATGGCAACAAATCCAAAATTAGAGTTCTACCGATTTAAGCTAAATCACAAGGACAGCAACTTCAAAACTTTCAAAGATTTTGCAATTGAAGTGCTTGGCGGAGCTAAATCAATTTCAAATGAAGATGCTTTCAAACTTTGTTTTGAAAAGTTCATGAGTGCTTTTCATAATGATTATGCGAAAGACGAGAAAAGAAAGAAAGCCATCACGTTGATTAGTGACACTTCTGTAAACAAACACTATGACAAAAGACCAACATTTAGTTCTTCAAAGTCAATAATATTTGGTGTGCTCAATGGTGGTCCTTATGGTAAAGAAAGAATCGTTGCTGACATTGTAGATAAAAAAGATGCATCAACAATCAACGACAAGAAAACTGTAATGTTCTATTACTATGTGTTTGCATACTTTCCACCCGAACACAACGAAGGATTTTTCATGATTCATTCCAACGGTTCAGACGAAACAATCACTGCTATTTTCAGAGAGTATGTTGTAAGTTTGTTTAAAGGCGGTAGTTACAACAAACCTATACCTGAACAATATTGCCCTAAATCCTTCCAAGATGATTTCAAGAAAGATGCAATTATTAAAAGTTTGATTTTTTCTACTTCGGTAATTGATGATACTCACACCCAGAATCCAATATCTTCTTTAGTGAAGCAATACAACATCAAAATTGAAATTGCACCGAAGAACACAAAACAAAAAATTGCAATCAAATCTGCTCAACAACTTTATAATTTCTTTGCAGATAAGTTTTACAGCACAGGTAAAAAAGGAATTCCGTTAAAGGATTTCTCACAAACAAAGCTGAACACAGAAAATGAAGTGAGTAAAGACCCAAAAGTTTTTGAATGGAACACAAGAGACCACGACTTTGTTCCTGTTGTTCATTTAAACGGCAAAGTAAAAATGATGCCTGATGATACGCCTGATTTGACAGATTTGAAAAGATATTGCCTTGAACTTTTTGAAAATCAAATCCTGAATGAATTAAGAGCAGATAACAATGGCACTAAGAATAAATAAATACTTAGTTGACTTACGAAAGCAAGCAAACAGATGGAGAAGAATTGACATTAACGGGAAAGAAGATTCATCATTTGTAAGCAAGTATTTAAAGAGAATTATTCTCTCACTTACTTCTATGTGTTTGATTTGGGTTTTAAAAGACGGATTTAGTCAAAGCTTTGTTTCTTATTCATCAGGAGTTCTTTCAATACTTGTAGGGCTTTTCATCACCGCACTCATTTTCAGTTTTGACAAATTCTATCCAAGGGAATCAGACAAGACAAAATCATTTGAGATAGGAATAAAACGAAAAGAAAATGCACAGAACGAAAAACTGTATCATATTTCATTTGAAAACATCACAACAAATAATTCACAGGAAAAACTTTCCGATACACAAGCGTTCAATTATTCAAAGCAATTTGCTTTCGTTACTGGTTACAACATTGTGCTTTGTGTGTTTGCGATAATAGCATTGTCATTAACCGCCCTTTTTGAAAACCCTCCTGCTGCAAATCCATTTGCAGTCAATCTTCACAAATACACATTCACTTTTCAACAGATAAATTGGGAATCCGTTTTACTATTTTTCAAGTTATCTTTCGTTGCTATACAACGCTTTTTTATTTTGTATTGGTTGTTAAGCATAATGTATAACACCCTTTTTATAGTGAGCAGTATGGTAAAATTTATGACCGTTAAAATTGACAGAAGCAATGATTCAAATTGAAGAAACAGTAATTCGCAAACTTATTTTGCATAGAGTAAATATTGACGGAGAGAAATCTATTTTGAGTAACTCTTTATTTAAAAACGATAATGAGGAAGAAGACGAAGTTCTAAAAAAGATTTTCCTGAAACCTTTTTTAACTGCAACAACTACCTATGAGTTTAAGCACGATATTGATTTGGAATTGAACCCACTTTATAAATTGGCAACAGCAATTTACAGTGATGAAAATTTTGTTGCTAAATCAAAGAGCATTTGTCAGCATTTAAAATCAGTATCAAAACACCCGAACATAAAAGACGGGGATTTGTTTGTAATTAAATATGACGACATCAAATTGAACAATAAGTTCTATGAGGCATTAGGCATATACAAAGTAGAAAACAAAGAATCATACATTGAAACATTTTCAAAGAGCAAAGAAGAAGTCAGTATGACTTTTAAAAAAGGCATTGGCAGCAAACGATTAGACAAAGCGTGTCTAATTCTCTTTACTGAAAAACCATTTACACTTTTTGTTATTGACAACAACAGCGTTGAAACTGACTATTGGCAAAATGAGTTTATCAAATTAGGATTAAGAAACGATAATGTAAATAACACAACCCAGTTTCTCACATTAACCAAGACCTTTGTTACACAGCAATTCCCTTCTGACTTTGAAGTAACCAAAGCAGACCAAATTGATTTGCTTAACCGTTCAGTTGAGTATTTCAAAACACATGAAAGTTTTGACAAAAAAGAATTTGAGAAAGAAGTTTTTCAAGATGCTGGAATAATAAAGTCATTCAGAAACTTTGATGACAATTACCGACAGGATAACGAAATTGAACTCACAGACAACTTTGATATTTCACCGCAAGCGGTAAAAAAGCAAGCAAGAGTTTTTAAAAGTGTTTTGAAGTTGGATAAGAACTTTCACATCTACATTCACGGAAACAGAGACCTGATTGAACAAGGTGTAGAGAAAGACGGAAGAAAATATTACAAGATTTATTTCAATGAAGAAAGTTGATTAGAGCATTCCCTTTCAGGTCGGTCTTTAATCTCCAATCTTTTTTTCGTTCCTCAAAAAAGGATTTCCGTTGCAATCCCTAATGCAAACAAACAGTCCGAAAATAGCTGCTATTTTCACTTACTTACTTTCCTACAATTTTCTTTCTATGCACCATGCCCCACTCTCTTAATGATTGCATCACATCATAAAGTGTAGCCGTGTGTTCCGTTACAGAGTATTCCACCGTTGGAGGGAAAGTATCATACACGGTTCGTTTTACAAGATGATTCGTTTCTAAATCCTTCAATTCCTTTGATAACATCTTATCACTGATACCTTCCACATCCTTTGCAATTTCTTTAAAGCGTTTTTCACCATCATACAAAGCAGCCAAAATTGGCAGCTTCCAGCTTCCGCTTAAAATATCCAACGCATCTTTCATTGCTCTGATGCTCTCTTTGGAACGACTTGAATCGCATTCAAGCTTTGTGATTTTCTTCTTCATTTCTTTTTTGTTCTTACGATACTAACCCAAAGGTTATAGCTAACCAACGGGTTAGTAATAACTTTTGGTTAGCAAATGTAGATAAGTTTGCACCGTCAAACAAATTTTATATCAAAACATTAAAAAGAAAAAGAGCAAAATGAAAAAAAACAAAATCATTTATTGGACAGCAACCATATTAATGCTGCTTAGCGGAGTATCAACAGCTCCAATGTATTTTACTAACCCAATGTTTGTTGAAACATTTCGTCATTTGGGTTACCCCGACTATTTCAGAATAGAGTTAGGTATATTAAAAATAATTGGGGCGCTTGTATTAGTGTTACCAATGATACCGGCAAAATTCAAAGAATGGGCTTATGCAGGTTTTGCAATTACATTTATTTCTGCATTTATAGCACATGCAGTAGTAGATAAAAATGCAGGGGCAATCTTCCCAATTATCCCATTGACATTTTTGATAGTTTCTTATATCTATTTCCAAAAGAACCTGACAACAAAATAGATGATGAAAAATAATTCACGGAGAAGCTTTTTGGGCATACTGTCCTTGAGTGCAATATCATTTTTGGGCTTGCCCAGATTCAGTTTCGCTAAACATTTATCCTCAATGAACAAAAAAGTAATAAAGAAAACGGATTCAGCATTTAATCCAATTGCAAAAGGACTTAGAGGTGCAGGTTTCTTTGCAAAAGATTTTCCTATTGAACCCTTTTTACTCTTTTCAGAATTTCGGATGTCGCAACAAGTTTTTGGTCCTCATCCTCATGCTGGTGTTTCGGTAATGACCTACATGCGACCTGACAGTAAAGAAAGTTTCATAAACCGAGATAATTTAACAGGAATGAGCTTTATTGAACCGGGAGGGCTGCAAATCATGCAAGCAGGAAGCGGAATGCACCACGATGAGCTTCCCAAAATTGAACACGTAGAAACAAGTGGTTTTCAAATTTGGTTTAATCATTCAGATAAAAATCGTTTT
>CAYSGX010000209.1:0-5807 GCA_964430605.1 uncultured Chitinophagaceae bacterium | reverse complement strand
GTACAAAAGGATAGTTGAAAATTTCAGGACTGCCCGCTTCTACTGTTGCATATTCTCGTGCGATATTGGTTTGCAGGTTGCGGTTACAAAAATCGATTAGATTAGGTAAAGCCGTGGGATTCGAATACCAATCACCCCCGCCATTATATTTCAGCAAAGCTATTTTTACTGTCGGATTGGCGGCTAAAACATTATTGTGCAACAAACAAATAATTATGATAGTTTTCAGAAAACTTATTACTGATAACTGATAACTGACAACTGATAACTTTCTATTCATTTCCCAAATTTACGATATGGCAAGCAACTACGCCCGCTGTTTCCATTCGCAGCCTGCTTTTACCCAAAGATACAGGTTGAAAATCCTGCATTGTGGCTGCTGTTACTTCTTGTTTTGTAAAATCGCCTTCAGGCCCAATTAGTATGTAAGCGTTATTTCCTTTGTTATACAAATGCTTCAAATGTTTTTCTTCACCTGTTTCACACCAACCAATAAACTTATCGAAATCGCTATAGTTTTCAGTTTGTTTTATCAATTCTGAAAAAGTAACTACATCATATAATTTTGGTAACAAGGCTTTGCCCGATTGCTTCATGGCGCTCAATAATATTTTCTGAATTCTTTCAGGTTTAAACTGTCGTTTTTCAGTTCTTTCGGTAACCACTGGAATAATTTCATTCACCCCAATTTCCGTAGCCTTTTCACAAAACCATTCAAACCTGTCGGGATTTTTAGAAAGCGCCATAGCAATTACAACCTTGAAATGATTCACTTTCCAGTTCAGAATAGTTTCTTTTACAACCGCTGTAACCGATTTAAAATTATCTTCAGAAATAGTGGCGATATAATAATTGCCTTTGCCGTCAACCACTTCAATTTCATCGCCTGCTTTTTTTCTTAAAACTTTAGTGCAATGCTTCGATTCTTCTTCATCGAGCGTGATGATATTATCTAAAATATTTTGAGAGAAGAATAATTGCATCGGATTTATTTTGTTATTTCATTTCCGTTGGCTAAAGCCTAACGGCAAAATATTCAGGTTTTCGGTAGCTGTTTTCAGTTATTTATCAAGTAAATTTTTTCGTTCACTTTATCCATAAAACTGTGTAAATAGTTTGGAACAGCGTTTTTCGATTGGTCTATCCTCCAACTTTTAACATTTTCATTTTTAGAATACTGAATAAACAACCCTCCTTGGTCAACACAATCAGGACACCCAAAAACATTTTCATTCTCGTTCAACAACTGATTCGGGAAATAATCAATCAAATCTTTTGTTAAATGAAACTTGTCGTTGCCGAGTTCAACAAAATTAAATTCCGTACCCAAATAATTGCCGTTAGTATCTTCATACAGCTTGGTATTGGTCAACTTGTATGTTTCAACGCATGTTGTTCCAATACATTCTCCATAAAAGTGCCCGAATATCAGGTAGTCGGTTTTGTTCAGTTCGACTTCATCATTTTTACTGCAAGAAGAAATAAATGCAATTAATAAAGTCAGAATAAAAAGTTTGCCTGCTTTCATATTTCTTTAAAATTCTTCGTGAAATTTAGTGTATTCTCTGTGCATCTTCGTGTAATAACTTATATCACAAAGTAAACACAAAGAAGTCAAAAAATCCTTTTCGAGACAGGAGGTTTGAATATATCAAGCCAACAATTTTCGGGCTATTACTTCTTTCATAATTTCGTTAGTGCCTGCATAAATACGCTGTACACGCGCATCGGCATAGGCTCTTGCCACATCATATTCCCAAATATAACCGTAGCCGCCATGCAGTTGCACGGCTTCATCTGCTACTTTACATTGCAGTTCAGTAGCGGTATATTTTGCCATAGAAGCGGCTGCGGCATCTAACTTTTTTACGTTGTGCAGTTCTACGCAACGGTCTAAAAACACACGCATCACACTCACTTCCGAAGCTAATTCAGCCAGCTTAAATCTTGTATTCTGAAAATCGCTTACCGATTTACCAAAGGCTTTTCTTTCTTTTACATATTGAACCGTTTTATCTAACGCCCCTTCCGCAGCAGCAAGAGCGCCAATAGCCACTACTAATCTTTCCTGAGCCAGTTCGGTCATTAAATACTTAAAGCCCTGCCCTTCTACACCCAATAAATTTTCCTTCGGAACTTTTACATTGTCGAAAAACAACTCGCAAGTATCCTGAGCATGTAAACCCACTTTATGAAAAGGTTTTCCTTTAGTAAAACCTTGCATGGTAGTATCTACCACAAATAAGCTGATACCTTTCGCGCCCAGTTCAGGATTGGTTTTGGCCGCCACTACTACCACATCTGCCAGATAGCCATTGGTAATAAATGTTTTAGAGCCGTTCAATAAATAATAATCGCCTTTATCTGCGGCAGTAGCTTTCATGCCCTGCAAATCGCTGCCCGCTCCCGGCTCGGTCATGGCAACAGCAGCTATCCACTCGCCCGATACCATCTTGGGTAAATACTTATATTTTGCAGCTTCATTTCCATAGTGTAAAATATATGGCATCACAATATCGCTGTGTAGCGGATAACCCACTGCCGGACCCGCACAGCCGCTATAACCCAGCACTTCAGTAAATATGGTATTATATCGGAAATCTTTAATTTCCAAACCACCATATTCTGCGGGTACTTGCATACACAGAAAACCTGCTTCGCCTAATTTTTGCCACGATTCTTTTGAGACCATTTGGTCTTTTTCCCATTGGGCGTGATGGGGTATAATTTCTTTAGCAACAAAATCCTCAACTGATTTTTTGAATAATAAATGTTCTTCGGAATAAATATTTCTAGGTAGCATATAAAAAGTTATTTGGCTCAAAAATAAAAAAGCTCTGCGAGTGCAGAGCTTTTTCTTTTAAAGAAACGTGAATCTTATAGTTCTTTTGCAATAGAAAGCGCACGCTTAATTTCATCGTGATTTACGCTGTAGTAAATGGTTTTTCCATCTCTTCTCGCATTTACAAAACCTTCGTTTCTTAAAATAGCAAGATGTTGAGAAGCAACCGATTGCTCAATTCTTAACTTCACATAGATTTCAGTAACATGCATTACATTTTTGTTACCATCAATCAGCGCTAAAATCTTTTCACGCAAAGGATGGTATAATGCGCGGATTTTCATTTTAGAACGCTTTAAAATTTCTCTCTCTTCGGTTTTTAAAAATCCTGCGCCACTTTTAGCTTTTGCAGGCGTAGTTGTTGTTGACATTTTTTACTCCTTTTTTTGGGTTAAACAATTAATTGATAAAATTTAAAACAGATAATTACAACGCAAAAGTATTAATAATATTTCCTTAACAAAAGAATATTATTAACTTTTCTAAATAAATAGTTGTTAATTATTGTAAATAAAGCTCTTCGAAGCTAAGTAAAATATAGAATAAATTAAGAGAAATGAACGCATTTCAAATTACCTACATTTTGTATAAAATAAAAATATTTAATCTAAAATTATTAAGCTAAAAAACGTATATCTTATAAGAACATAATCTATTACTGTAAATAAACAGCATCTCTCTTAGGCGATAGTTCAACTGAAATATGTTCTTTCATGGTAGTAGATAAGCTTAACCCAATGTAATCAGCACAGATAGGATATTTTTTGTGTTTTCTATCAACTAAAACAGCTACCTGAATTTTTTCGGGCAGAAATTCCAATAATGGCTTCAACGCATAACAAAGTGTTTTTCCTGAATTAGCAACATCATCAACTAAAATGATATTTTTTTTATTCAGCTTATTGCCTTCAATATTCAGTTTAATTTCTGAAGAAAGCGGGTTGGCTTTATTGATTGAAATATGAAACAACTGTGTGCTTATTTTTGAAATAGTATTGATATACGATATAATTCTTTCGGCAAAAACTAAGCCTCCACCTTCAATACCAATAAAAACCAATTCTTTTTCTTCATGATTATCTTCTAAAATTTCGTAAGAAAGCCTTTTTATTTTTTGTGCTATATCTTCATTACCAAGCACTAAAGTTTTATTTTTCATTTACATCAATACTTTAAAAACTTATTTACAGAAATAGTTTTGTTTTCACTTACCAATTGGCAAACATAAACACCTTTGCTGAATTGTGAAGTTTCAATTTGAATATTTCCTGAATTACCTTTTACATAATCGCTGTAAACAATATTGCCCAACACATCGCTTATAATTAATTGCGCTTTCACTTCTTTATTCAGCAAATATTTTACGGTAATCTTATCGTTTGCAGGATTGGGATACAGCGAAAAATAATTCAGGTTATCTGTATCTTCAACATTATTGAATTCATAATAAATACAAGTATCTGAAACGTTAGCAAGGCTATCGTAATTCAACGCATCAGCATCTTGGCAGCCATAAACCGGCAAAATACAACTACCATCATCGAAGGCGGCATTGTTGTTGAAGTTAAGTGCACCGGCATTGGTGCAGCCGTAAACAGCATTTACAAACAACGCATCAAAGGCGTTAATTTTTCCGTAGCCCCAGTAATTATCGGGTAAATTATTTCCGGTGAAAGTATCTTGTGTGGCTGAAGAAATGACTCTGTTTTTAATTTCATACCACCATGCTTCAGGATTAGCTTCTAATAATAGTGCCACAATTCCAGCTACAACAGGCGAAGCCATTGAAGTGCCGCCATTTCTGTTATGCAGGCTGTCATCGGCAATTTCAAAACCTTTATTTGCTCCTAAAGTAACCGCAATGTGCTGGCGGTTCCCGGTTGCCAAAGTGTATGTTCCGGGCGCGGCAACATCGGGTTTTTGACGTTCATCACGGGTTGGGCCTTTGCTCGAATCCCTATTTAATTTTCCTGTTACATAACCTGTATAAGTAGTATCTTTTTCCTGTGTGTTGGGATTAATATTGGCGTTTAAGTACCATGCGCGATTTTCATAATTGGCAACCGTTAAAACCCTGTCAGAACATTGAATGCTGCTCACTAAGGTTTTATTAAAATCGGGAAATTTATAGTTGACAATTCCCGGAACACGAGATTCAAAAGTAGAATCGCTTGGGAATTGGTCAACAATTCTTGCTGTTCTTAGACCACCAAGTGTAGGGCTGCCCCATAAATCAAACTTGCCTTTCCCTGTTGTAATAAAACGCCATTTATGAGATGTGTTTTGCGGTTTTATTATCAACTCATATAAATATCGGCCATTTTCATAAGTAACCTGTGTGGAAAGGCTCGCCAGAAACACATTGCTGCTGTCTGCAATATTGTAATCTATTCTTTGAATATTGTTCAGTCCGGGGATGATGTTATAATTATTTTTTATGTTCATGAAAAAATTGGTGTAAATAAGTGTATTCGCAGTATCGTTCCAGTCATCAGCAGCTATAGAGAAATACACTTCATTAAAATCTGCGGTATCGGCCCATAAAGCAATATGCACATCGGCATCGGCAGCACTGTATTCAAACCATGTGAAATTTGTATCGGCAGTAACTTCATATCCCAGGTGATATTTTTGATTACCGCCATTTCCGGCAGCAGTAACCACTACCCTGCCGCTTCTTTCAGCCAATAAATTTTCTACTAATTGCGATGCTAAATCTTTGCCATCTCTTGCGCCCCAATAAGTACCGTAACTAACATTAATTACACAAGGTTTCCCAAGTGCATCTGCTTTTTTGAAAATATAATCAATGCCATCTACTACTACACTTAAAAAATTTGCCTGATTGTTAATGGCTACATAAATAATATCGGTTTCAGGCGCTACACCGGTATATTTCCCCGTAGCCAATCCATTTCCGCAGGCAATACCTGCCACTGTAGTGCCATGCCCGAATGACGAATAT
>CAYSGX010000208.1:1526-5838 GCA_964430605.1 uncultured Chitinophagaceae bacterium | reverse complement strand
CCTATGGAATTTGCCGCTGAAGCGCAGAAATTACTGGCGGTGAGTTTGGAAGGAAGCGTGGGATAGCATTCTGGAAGTTGGAAGATAGACACATAAATTGCCGTTTGTTTTAGCTGACGGCTGATGTGATAAATCAGTTAAAGTAGTTAACTTAGAAAAAACATAAATATGGATTTTCAGACTGTTAGTGACGAAAAAGGCAAAACGATAGGCATTTTTGTTCCGATAAGCGAATGGAAAAAGATTGAAAAAAAAGTAAAGCAAAAAGATGTTGCTACCGAGCTTTCCAAACAGGAAATACTGGAAGGAATTAAAGATGCTTTTGAAGAAATAAAGCTGATTGAAGCGGGTAAAAAAAAGCCGAAATCGTTTAAAAAACTGCTGAATGAGTTATAAACTTATTCCACTCGAAAATTTTGACAAAAATGTAAAGCGGCTTGCAAAAAAATATCCGTCTTTACGGAAAGATTTAGAAGCGTTTGAAGTTTCGGTTTTGCAAAATCCTGCGCAGGGAAAATCGCTTGGACAAGATTGTTACAAAATAAGGTTAGCAATAAAATCTAAAGGAAAAGGGAAAAGTGGCGGAGGAAGAATTATTACATGCGTAAGAGTGATAAAAGAAAAGATTTACCTGCTGACCATTTATGATAAAAGTGAGAAAGAAGATATAACTGATGGAGAATTTAAAGAGTTGTTGAGTTTAGTTGAGTAAAATCAGAGATAAATCAAAAAACAATTCAGTTAATTAAGAAAACTGACAAAATCAGGAAAGCCCAAAGTCCCCCTTGCGTGTTGGCTGTGAGGGTAAGGGGGATGAAAACAAAAATTATGAAAACAATCAAAACCTTAATACTCATTTTATTATCATTCGTTGCATTCAGCCAATCTAAATTTCAGGTTGGGGCGGAAAGTGGTGTAGGAATAGGATTTTTGTATAAAAATTCATATAACATACCGTCTGCTGAGTTTTCAGGCATTGTCGCCTTATCTAATGGATTGAATTTTCAATATAATTTCAATAAAACCTTCTCTTTTAAAACAGGATTCTATTTAGATAGAAAAGGATATACCTATACTGCATACTTAGTTCAAAATTTTGGAACTCCATATGAGGTTAGATTTTATAGAGCTTATAATTATCTGTCTATTCCCTTATTAATCAAGGCATCAACGGGTAAGAAAACAAGATTCTTTATAAACTGTGGACCAAGTTTTGATTTTATAACATTTGGAAAACACTATGGAAAGGTTTTATACAACAAAGAAAAAACAGAAAAAAAATCTACTGATTTATTCGGAAGTAATAAATTCAATATTGGACTAATTACGGGGTTAGGTGTTGAGATACCTATAAAAGAAAAATTCTCAACTTCAATTGAAATCAGAGACAATATCAGTTTTAAAGACATCTGGTCATCATCAAACAATAAATTAAATACTGTAAACCTACTATTAGGTTTCTCATACAAATTCGGAAAAAACAAAAACAATGCTGAAAATAATTAACCTACACGCCAACATCAACGGCAAAGAAATATTAAAGGGAATCAACCTTGAAGTAAAGCCGGGCGAAGTACACGCCATTATGGGGCCCAACGGTTCAGGCAAAAGCACTTTGAGCTATGTGCTTTCAGGCAAAGAAGATTATGAAGTTACGGCAGGCGATATTCTGTTCAACGGAGAAAGTATTCTGGAAGATGCGCCCGAAACCCGTGCCCGCAAAGGTATTTTCCTCTCGTTTCAATATCCCATTGAAATTCCGGGAGTAAGCATGGCAAACTTTATGAAAGCTTCTGTAAACGAAATTCGTAAAGCACAAAGCAAAGAAGTTTTAGATTCAGTAAACTTCTTGAAAACCATGCGCGAAAAAATGAAGTTTGTGGAAATTGATGAGAAACTCATTTCACGTTCGGTGAATGAAGGCTTTTCGGGCGGTGAAAAAAAACGCAACGAAATTTTCCAGATGGCAATGTTAGAACCTAAACTTTCTGTTTTAGATGAAACCGATTCAGGCTTGGATATTGACGCTTTGAAAGTAGTAGCCAATGGCGTAAACAAGTTGAAAAATAAAGACAACGCTACTATTGTAATTACACACTATCAAAGATTATTAGATTATATAGTGCCAGATTTTGTGCATGTATTATATGATGGCAAAATTGTAAAAAGCGGTGGCAAAGAACTGGCTTTTGAATTAGAGGAGAAAGGGTATGATTGGATTAAAAATTCATTGGTAACCGTATAAATTTTTGTTATGCAACTTAACTGGAGAAACCACATTTATTCAGATACAAATGTTTTAATGGGCAAACCTGTAATAAAAGGCACAAGAATATCTGTCGATTTGATATTGGAACTGCTGGCTTCGGGCTGGACAAGAGATATGCTCATGGAAAGCTATCCTGCTTTGAGTGATGAAAAGCTGAATGCCGTTTTTGCTTATTTAAGAGAATGTATTGAGGAAGAATTATTTTTTCCGAACAAAAAAGTTGCATAATGTTATTTCTTGCCAATGAAAATTTTCCGTTACCCGCAATTAATATTTTAAGGGCAAGCGGATATGACGTAAAAAGTGTCACAGAAAACTATGCAGGAATTAATGACGAAAAAGTTTTGGAAATTGCATCAAAAGAAAACAGAGTGATATTAACATTCGACAGAGATTACGGCAAATTAATTTTTCTGTATAAACAAAACAATCCGCCTTCTGTGGTTTTCTTTCGGTTTAAAGGATACGCTCCCACAGATGCGGGAAACATGCTGATAGATTTAGTGCAAAATCAAAAAATAGATGTAAGCGAAAGTTTTACCGTGATTGAAGAAACCGGCATAAGACAAAGAAAATTGTAAATGGAACTAATCGAAAAATACAAAACCAAATTCACCGAACTGGAATCTGCGCTGAACGGACAAAAGACAAGTGCTACCCATGCCATTCGCCAGCAGGCATTTCAGGCTTTTGAGCAATTAGGAATTCCAACTTCAAAGAACGAATCCTATAAATACACCAACCTGAACCCGTTGTTTGGCAAAGGTTTTGAGCCTGTTGTAAAATCGACTGAACTAACGGTTGCCAAGTTGCATACTTTTCCGTTTATAAAAAGCAATCGTTTGGTTTTTATAGATGGTTTTTATTCTGAACAATATTCTCACATCATAGATAAAGACGTTGTTATCAGCAACCTTCAAAAAGAATTTCACGATAATAACCCGATAGTAAGTGAATACTTTTCAAAAATAGCCCATTACAATGCTGAAAGTTTAGTAGCGTTAAACACAGCTTTTGCGAATGATGGCGCATTTATTCATATACCTGCCAATATTGTTTTAGAAAATCCTGTATTGTTGATTTATCTTACTTCGGGCAATAATGAAAACAAAATAGCACAACCACGAAATCTAATTGTTGTAGAAAAAAACGCGCAGGCACAAGTAATAGAAAGTTATCAAAATCCTAATGAAATTGATGCTTTCAGTAATAAGGTTACTGAAATTTATTTAAAAGAAAATGCGCAGTTGAGTTTTTATAAATTGATGATGAATGAGCAAAACTATCATCATATTGGCGCTACATCTGCTATTCAGGAAAAACAAAGTGTATTAAATGTTTTTACTGTAAACTTTGGTGGCGCTTTGGTACGCAATAATTTATCTGCCAAGTTTAATGGCGAAAATGCCGAAGCTAATTTGTATGGCATATATGTGCTGAATAACAAAGACCATGTAGATAATCATTTATTTATTGACCATGCAGTGCCTAATTGCCTCAGTAATCAATTATACAAAGGATTGATTGACGATAAAGCGACAGGCGTATTTAATGGTAAAATAATGGTGCGGCAAGATGCTCAAAAAACCAATGCTTTTCAGAGTAATAAAAACATGCTGCTGAGCGAAGAAGCTACTATGAATACCAAGCCCGAACTGGAAATATATGCCGATGATGTGAAATGTAGCCATGGCGCTACTATTGGGCAAATGGATAAAAACGCTTTATTCTATTTAAAAACAAGAGGCTTAGACGATGCCACTGCCAAGAACATCATGTTTCAGGCGTTTGTAGGCGAGGTGATTGAAAAGGTTTCAATAGAGCCTTTGAAGAATTATCTGCTGGAAAAGCTGCATGAGAAGTTTGAGGAGTAGGGAAGGTTAGATTTGAACTACTGTCTGTTAGCTTACAGATTAAAATAAAGATAGTATACAAACAACACTGTCTTTGAAGATATAATAAATCTGTAAAATTTTGGCATTAATGTGCTAAATACTAAATTCAGGGAAATTTTAAAAAATCACTCTGCATGATTTTCTTTCC
>CAYSGX010000208.1:286-1516 GCA_964430605.1 uncultured Chitinophagaceae bacterium | reverse complement strand
TTCTTTCCTTAAACTGATGCAAAAACTCTCAGCTAACATATTTATTAAACTAGCGAGTAACTATCGGTGGCGCATTTGCGCATTGCTATTTTTTGCCACTACAGTAAATTATATTGACAGAAATGTATTGTCGTTCACAATGATAGATGATTCATTTCGCAGAGAAATGTTAGGTCTACCCGAAGGAGCGGCAATTACTGCAAATGATATAGATTCTTTTAAAGAAATGATGGGCTATGTAGATGCTACATTTAAGCTTGCATACGCATTTGGGTTCTTAATTATGGGTTATCTCATTGACAGAATTGGGACAAAAAAAGGATTTTCAATCGCTATTGCGATATGGAGCTTTGCCGGAGTGCTGAACGGCTTTGTAGGCTCTGTAAAAGGATTAAGCTTTACCAGGTTTTTGTTAGGAATAGGTGAAGCGGGAAATTTTCCTTCCGCAGTAAAAACGGTTGCCGAATGGTTTCCCCGAAAAGAAAGATCACTGGCAGCAGGCATATTTAATGCAGGCGCCAATATCGGAATCATTACAACGGCATTTGCTGTGCCATATATCACCTTTACATACGGCTGGCGGGCATCATTTATCATTACCGGAATGCTTGGATTTGTGTTGTTAATACTTTGGGTATTGTTTTATAAAAAACCTGAAGAACATACAAGTATCAGTAAAGAAGAACTGGCATATATCAACTCTGACAAAGAAGATGTGGTATCAACAAAAATTTCGTGGGGCAAATTATTAACCTACCGGCAAACATGGGCATTTGCCGCGGGTAAATTTTTAGCCGACCCTATCTGGTATTTCTACCTTACATGGCTGCCCGATTTTTTCAACAGCAATGAAGCCTTAGAACAAAAATTAGATTTAAAAAATATCGGGTTACCATTTTTAGTTATTTACCTGATAAGCGATATCGGGAGTGTTTTTTTCGGATGGTTGTCATCTCGTTTTATTCAGTCAGGATGGACAGTAAATAAAGCGCGTAAAATCACCATGCTTATTTGCGGATTGTGTGTTGTGCCAATAATTTTCGCATCAATAACATCTGATATTCAGATTGCAGTCGCGCTTATCGCACTGGCTGCCGCAGCGCATCAGGGATGGTCGGCAAATATGTACACGTTAGCTTCAGATATGTTTCCTAAACAATCGGTGGGCTCTGTTGTAGGTATAGGAAGTATGTTTGGCGCAATAGGCGGTGTGCTGTTTGCCGCTTCTAC
>CAYSGX010000208.1:0-276 GCA_964430605.1 uncultured Chitinophagaceae bacterium | reverse complement strand
CTAAATAATTTCCTTCAGCCATTGCCTTAATTCATCTTTCAAATCATTTCTTTGTAGTCCTAACAATAAATTAGTTTTTATAAAATCTAATTTATTACCTACATCATAGCGCGTTCCGGCAAATAAATGCCCGTATATATCTTGGCTTCGCATCATTATTTTAATCGCATCGGTCAGTTGCACTTCGTTATTGACACCTATGCTTGTTTTTCTGAGACAATCAAAAATATCGGGTGTTAAAACATATCTTCCCGCAAAAACAAGATTAGACGGAAT
>CAYSGX010000207.1:0-5840 GCA_964430605.1 uncultured Chitinophagaceae bacterium | reverse complement strand
TTTGCCATGAATAAACACTAAGCCTGAATTATTCTTCAGTTTTAGTTTCTTCTTGAGCCTCATCGGCAGCTTTTTCTGCCGCTTTAGCTTTTGCTCCTTTTTCAGATTTTTCAAGCTGATCTTTCAAATCGCCCAACACACCTAAATCACCCAAAGTAGTTTTTTCTACTTGTTTGTTCACTGTTTTCACAGCAGTTTTGGTGGTTTTACGCTCTTTTACTTTTTCATCTCTTTCCGCTTGCTCACCTTCTCTATTCAAATCATCTAAATAGCTCTTATGAGAAATAATCAGTTTTTTATCCTTACGGTCAAACTCAATTACTTTAAAGGTTAACATTTCTTCAACATTAGCAGATTTTCCATCTTCTTTAATCAAGTGTTTAGTAGGTGCAAAACCTTCCAAGCCATAAGGTAATGACACTACCGCGCCATTATCTTCTTTCTTAATTATTGTGCCTTCGTGCAAAGTACCTTCCTGGAAAATGCCTTCAAAAGTATCCCATGGGTCTTCTTCAATCTGCTTATGTCCAAGCGTTAATTTGCGGTCGTTTAAATCAATGTTTAATACCACAACATCTAATTCATTACCTACTTTGGTAAATTCTGACGGATGGTTAAAACGCTTAGTCCAGGAAAGATCTGAAATATGTATCATGCCGCCAATACCTTCTTCAAGTTCAACAAATACACCATAAGGAGTAATGTTGGCTACTTTACCCGTATGCTTAGATTCGGCAGGATATTTTTCAGAAATTTTCTCCCAAGGATCAGGCAACAGGCGTTTTAAAGACAATGACATTTTACGGTCATCGCGATCTATTGTCATTACCTGAGCTTCCATTGTTTCGCCTAATTTGAAGAATTCTTTAGAGTTTACAGGGGTGTTAGACCAGGTAACTTCCGAAACGTGAATTAAGCCTTCAACGCCCGGCTGAATTTCCAAGAAAGCGCCATAATCTTCGATATTAACGATTTTACCGCTCACTTTAGAGCCAATTTCCAAGCCTTCTGCCAATACTTCCCACGGATGTGGCTGTAATTGTTTCAATCCTAAAGAAATACGTTTTTTCTCATCGTCAAATTCTAATACTACAACGTTGATTTTTTGGTTCAACTGCAACACCTCGTTCGGGTGGTTAATTCTACCCCATGAAATATCAGTGATATACAATAAGCCATCTACACCGCCTAAGTCAATAAACGCACCGAAATCGGTAATGTTTTTAATAGTACCTTCCAGCACTTGCCCTTTCTCCATCTTGCCGATAATTTCAGCTCTTTGAGCTTCAATGTCGCTTTCGATTAAGGCTTTGTGAGATACAACGGCATTCTTAATTACTTCGTTGATTTTTACCACTTTAAATTCCATACGTTTTCCAACATAAGAATCGTAATCGGTAATAGGCTTCACATCAATCTGAGAGCCCGGCAAGAAAGTTTCTAAGCCGAATACTTCAACGATTAAGCCACCTTTAGTTTTGCTGGTGATGTAACCGTTAACAATAATTTCAGTTTTGTAAGCATCAACAATCTGCTCCCATGCTTTAGTTAACTTGGCTTTCTTACGAGACAATACTAAGTGGCCCTTAGCATCTTCTTTTCTTTCTACATAAACATCTACTTCATCACCGATTTTAACGCTTTCCAAATCGCGAAATTCAGATAAAGACACTAAACCGTCTGATTTAAAACCAACGTTTAATACTACATCGGTAGCGGTAATACCAACAACCTGGCCTTTAACAATCTGGTCGTCTTCAATGCTTTGTAATGTATCTTCATACATTTTCTCGAAAGCTGTTTTTTGTTCGGTAGTGTAAAAAGCCTGGCTTCTTTTTCCTACTGTCCAGTCGAAATCATCGTGCGCTGTTTCCACAACAGGCGCTTCAACTGTAGCGACTGTAGTTTCAGCAGTAGTAGTTTCGGGTTGTGTTTCAGCAGCAACGGGTGTTAACTCCTGTTCATTTAATTCTTGTTCTGTCATGATTGACAATTCTCCATCCGGCAAATTATCGCATTGCCGCGCGTTTGTGGGTTAGATAATTAAAATGGAATGCGAAGATAGCTTTTTGAAGCGGATAAAAAAAAGATATTACATCTTTATTTTGTAGAAATTATGCAATAATTAAATGTAACTGAAATGATTTAAACTATTGATATCCTGATTTTTAATGAAAATATAATTTATAACACTTTAAGTAAATTATCTTTTGTTAATTTTATCCGGCATTAAAAAAGCGGGGTTATTCTTTAGGCTGAATAAGTGAGTATTTGGCTTCCTAAACGCTCGTAAGCTACATTAACAGAGAGTGTTTTTTCAGGCAGTATCAATAAATAAGGCAATGTGCCTTTTTCTTCCAATCCAGTTTTTTTCTGAAGCTGAATTTGTTTGCTGAACGATAATTCGCCTAAAGCATACCATTTAAAAACCGTTTCCTTGGCCGACCAAAAAAGGGTTAACTGTTCTGTTTCAGTATCAGCATCTATCATATTCAATTCATCGTCTGATAGAAATCGTGAAGCGATTCGCTTTACGCGCGGGCTGATAGTTTCGATATCTACACCGCAATTAAAATTATCTGACAACAGCACGGCAGCATGGGTAGCAGAATGAGAAATAGAAATACCTGTCGGTTTTTCAGCAAAAAAAGGTTTTCCGCTTTTATCTTTAGCCAGCAGCGACAAATGCTCCTCCCCTGCCAAGTGCTGTACCAAATAGCGGCTCGACAAATATTCCAACTGTTTTTTCTCATTGGTTATTACCGATAAAGGTTTTTGTATTTTCTCCGATTGCAATTTATTAAGAAAAAAATGATGCGCCTCTTCAATTTGCCAAACAGCAATATGGGTATCGGCACTGTGTATTTCTTTGATAAGTGGCATAAGTATTTCGCCTTAAATTTACAACATGTCTTTAAGCATTAATAAAATTGCCGCTTTAACTGCACATTCGGGGGCTATTTATGCGCTTCACCAAGATGGGCTCAGCCGCAATATATTTTATTCGGCAGGTGGTGATGGCAGCCTCATTAAATGGAATTTGAATAATTTAAAAGAAGCCATATTAGTATCTAAAGTACACACCAATATATTTGCCATGAATGCGTTGCCTCAACAAAACCTGATGCTTTTAGGGCAAATCCAGGGCGGCATACATATATTAGATATGCTGAAGAAAAAAGAAATAAAGCATTTGGCATTTCATCAAAACGGCATTTTTGATATTAAAGTAATTGAAAACGGAAAGGCTTTAGTGGTGGCAGGTGGAGATGGTATTGTTTCATTATGGAGTGGCGATGATTTTGTTTTGCTGAAAAACAAAATGATTTCGGAAAAAAGTATTCGCTGCCTTGCGGTGGATGAAGCCAATCTGAAAATTTATGCCGGATGCAGCGACAACTGTATTTATATACTACACTATAAAACGCTTGAAGTGCTACACAAATGGCAGGCGCACAATAATTCTGTTTTTTCGCTGTGCATTTCGCCCGATAAAAAACATCTGCTGTCGGGTTCGCGCGATGCACATTTATCTGTGTGGGATATAAATGACGGTTATCGTTTGACACTTTCCCAGCCTGCGCATCTTTTCACCATTAACCATATAGCATATAATCCCGAAGGAAGCTTATTTGCTACGGCAGGCAGAGATAAGCATATTAAAATATGGAACGCCAAAGATTTTTCACTGCTGAAAGTGATTGACAAAGAAAAATCTGACGGACATACAAATTCGGTAAACAAACTGCTCTGGAACGATTACCTGATTTCTTGCAGCGATGACAGAAGTATTATGGTGTGGGATATTTAAAACAAAGTAACAAACCGACAGGAGGAATTTTTGTAAATTTGAAAGAACATTATTGTGTGAGATGAAAACAGCATTGCAAGTAGATTTAACTTTTGACCAGATATTGTCGATGGTAAGACAACTTCCCATGCAACAAAAAATTAAGCTGACCAAAGAATTGGAGAAAGAAGCTATTGACAGTAAATTATCCCGTCTGTTAAAAACGTTCAGGACAAAAGACCTTGACCTGAAAACTGTAACGGAAGAAGTGGAAAGTGTAAGACAAGAAATTTATGACAAGCAAAAGCGTTAAGATCATTTTTGACACTAATGTTTGGATTAGTTTCTTGATTGGAAAACGTCTGTCAAAAATCAAGCGACACATTTCCGATGGAGATATAACGATTATTACAACTGATCAATTGCTGACAGAAATTAAAACTGTAACAAGTCGTGAAAAACTCAGAAAATACTTTCCGAAAGAAAGTGTAAAAGAGTTAATTGAACTTTTGGAGACTATTGCTGAAAAAATTGAGATTAAGCCAACTCATTTCATTAACCGAGACCCAAAAGATAATTTCCTGTTAGACTTGATAGACTTTTCAAAAGCCGATTATTTAATAACAGGCGACAAAGATTTATTAGAACACAATCCATTCAAAACGGCACAAATCCTGACTCCTGCGGAATTTGAAAACCAACTTGAAAAATAAGTCCGAACCGTTACACAACTCAACAGAGAGCAAAATTTAAAAAATATACGCTTCTACAATTGAATATTTGGCTTCATGACATTTATTCAATTTTGAAGGGCTATAAACCTGCTTTTTACTACTCTTATTTTTCTTTTCTTAGTTGTGCAACAGCCACCCGTGTTACCAGCAGCTTTTCTTTTGTTAGTAGTCTGCACGGATGTTTCCATTTTTCATACAATGTTCGTAAATTTCTTTGTTTCGTCCAGTCAATAGTTGTCGAGCAATGTCGTTACATTTTCTGTTTGCGTATAGTCCTTCATATATTCCAACTACAAGCAAATTGTCAATGCTTTCATCTTTTCTGTCACCAAGCAAGTTGAAAAATTGAAAACATTTTAATGTAAAATTGGTCGTCTCTTTGTTATTTATTATGTCGTCATAAAGTTTCAGACTAAGCTCTCCGTAAACCACATAATTTAATTCGTCATTCAAATGGTCTGCAACTTTGTTAAACTCTGGAACATTGTCATAAAGTTCTTTAACTAAAGGGGCTTTGAAAGTTTCAAGCTCTCCAGTCGTTTTGTCTAACGTAACCAATTGTCCGTAACAATGGCAATTATTCAAATTTGTCCCGTCAATTTTGGCATTTTTAAATTCAGCACCTTCAAGAGAACAGTTTTCAAAGATTGTATTTGTCAAGTTGCACTTTGAGAAGTCACAACATTTTAAATTACAGTTGACAAACTTCGCATTAGTAAAGTCCGTTTGTGAAAAGTCAACGGAAAAGCAACAGTTTTCAAATGTTGTGTCAGCAAGTAATTGCCCAGTCATTTTTTCGCCCTTGTCAAAGTCAAGGTTTATAAAAAAACGATATCCTGCTTTATATTTTTCTATGATGTTTGTTATGTCAGTTGTTGTCGTCATAAAGTTACTGGTAACACCCAAACTTACGCAACTTCTGTAAATTCATAACAAAAATTCGTATTTCATCCAAAATGAAGGTAGGTTTTACGAAGTAAATGATTGAGTTGTGTCTAACTTTCCGTAAACTTGAATTTATTCCATATAGCTAAGAAGTTAGCGCAAATAAGGTAAGTTTATAACTCATTTATAAAAAAGTAAAATGAAAATATTTGCAGAAACAGAGCGATTGATTTTAAGAGAAATACTTCCCGAAGATGATAAAGGAATGTTTGAACTCGATTCTGACCAAGATGTACATAAATATTTAGGCGACAATACGGTAGAAAATATTGAGCAAAGCAGATTGATTATTGCAAATATTCGCCAACAATATGCCATTAATGGAATTGGGCGTTGGGCGATTTTTTAAAAAAAAACTAACAATTTTATCG
>CAYSGX010000206.1:0-5843 GCA_964430605.1 uncultured Chitinophagaceae bacterium | reverse complement strand
AAGAAATCCTGTACTGATCCCCCTTTTTAAGGAGACAGTTGTGCTTGTAAGACTATTTTCTCACTTTTAAACAACGAATAGTAACAAACAAGCCCCAACTCAGCAAAACATTATGCTACCAAACCAAAGATGTGCTTACCGCAATGGAACAAGATTCAGGAATACAATTAAAAAAGTTGAGGGTAGATGGAGGCGCTGTGCGCAATAATTTCTTAATGCAGTTTCAGGCTGATATATTACAAGTGCCTGTAGAACGGCCAAAAGTAATTGAAACCACCGCTTTGGGCGCAGCTTATTTAGCAGGTTTGGCAACAGGCTATTGGAAAGACAAGCAAGACATTATGCAAAACTGGCAACTTGATAAAGGCTTTGAAGTTGATATGAACAACAAAGAGGCCGCTACGCTATACAAGGGATGGCAACAGGCAGTAGTAGCTACCAGGGCATTTACAAGTTGATGCGGAATGTTTTAGATAACTTTTTGGTGTTATTTCTTAAATCTTTGGTTGAAGCCTAACAGGAATAGTAAATAGTTTGAAAAAAGGATTCTTGGCGATTGCTGTTACCAATTAGGAACAACAACTATTTCCTTATCGCATAATTCAACAAAAAATCTTCGGCACTCAATACTTCCAGTTTAGAAAAATAGAAATCGTTTTTATCTTCCGAAACAATGCATTTACACTTGGCATTTAAGGCTGAATAGTATTGCATACCATCTTCAAAATCGTGAATAGCTTTGTCGGCATTGGCTTTTGCTACCGTACTTTCATCAATGGTGGTGATTTTTAGTTTTGAACTTAATAACCCCACTTTCTTTCTGGCTAATTCGGTACCATTTTTCTTTTCGGTAAAGTAAAATGCAATTGCCAAACACAATGGCGATGTATAAACCTGAAATTTTGAATTATCGGTAAGGCTCAACACACGGGCACAATAGGTAAATAAAGGATACTCGTTGCACAATACCGCAATAAGAATATTGGCATCTAAGAATATTCTCATTTTTTGGTTTTTGAGCGGGTGTAATATTCTTTTTTAATGGCTTTATTTGAAACAGGCTTACGCTGATAAGTAACTTCACCTTCACTTACCATGCCCACCCAATCGGCAACGGGCAACTCATCTAAAGATTGATAATTGGAATGCACCATTTTGCTTAAAAGAAATTCTACCAAGCGCGAAACGCTAATATTATTAGCTTCGGCAAATGCCTTGGCTTTATTAATAACTGCTTCATCGAAACTTAAAGTGATTTTGGTATCCATAACTTTCTATTTATACGACAAAAATAAAAAAAACATACGTAAAAACAAAATTTTCCAAAAGTTTAATGTAGTACAAATCATAATAATCTCTTCAATAAGCAAGATGGCATAATTCAGAAGTTTTTCTATTGCATAGTTCGGATAAATTTTATTTTTCCTTGCTGCTGTATTGCCTGAAAACATTAGCTTTTCTGTTTTATGACATAAATATGATAATTCTTTTGAAATCTTTTCGTGTTTCATTGGTTATAGATGCAGGTTTCATGGTTTTTAGTTTTAGTTGGTTTACCAACTAAATACCCTTGCGGGGTGGTAGCCGCAAGGGTATTTTTTTTGAAGTATTTCAGCACAGATTTGATAAGGATAAAACCTTCAGAAAGGAACAGTTATTTCTGCGACCTTTTTAACAAATAAGCGGCCACTATCATAAATAAAAAGTTAGGTATCCATACACCCAAAAACGGATGCAAGTCACCATTAGTTGAAAAGGTAGTGGTGAAGCGAGAGAGCAGAATATAGATGGCGCTGATAGCAAAGCCTGCCACAATATGTAATCCAATGCCGCCACGCACTTTTCTTGAAGCAATACTGAAACCTATAATGGTAAGTATGTAAGTCATAAATACATCGGCCGTTCTGCGGTGAAATTCTATTTCATAATGAGGTAAATCCTGATAGCCGTTGATTTTTAGTTTTTTAATATGAGCCAGTAATTCCGGAGTTTGCATTTCTTCTTTAATGCTTACCCGCATATCTAAATCTTTAGGTGTAAATCCCATAAAGGTATCTAACACCATACCTTCGGTAATTATTTCCCCTTTATCGTCAAATTTTCTTACCAGATAATTGGTCATTTTCCATTGATGCAGGCTGTCAATCCATGCTATCCGGTCTGCTTTCAGCTTGTAAATAAGTTTATCATTCTGCACTACTTCAAAAGCAAATTTATAACCTACCTGGTCGTATTGTGTGTAGTTTTCTACATAAAGAAATTTACCTTTTTCTATTTGCAGTTGATGAGTTCGGTTTATTCTTAAAACACCTCTGTTAGATAAATGTGTGTATTCAAATGTTTGCCAGTTTTTATTGGCTTTAGGCACAATCATGTGGTTGGCATACAAGAGCGCGGTGGCAATGATTGTACATGAAATTATATAAGGCAACAACACTCTGTAAACGCTTATGCCGCCACTGTACATTGATATTATTTCAGAATCGGTGGCCAGTTTTGAAGTGAAAAATATTACTGAAATAAAAACAAAAAGTGGTGTTAGTAATGCGTCTATATAAGGAATGAAGTTGAGGTAAAAATCGAATACAGCCTGCTTCAGTGTAATGCCGTGTTGAATAAAACCATCTATTTTTTCGGTTAAATCTATAATAACAGATACCATTGTAAATAGCAGCAGCGCAAATACAAATGTGCCCAGGAACTTTTTGATGATATATAAATCGAGCTTTTTCAGCACTACATTATAGTTTTTGCATTACTTGTTTCACCATTACTTTTTTCCATTCATTAAACGTACCGTTTAATATTTGTTGCCTTGCTTCTTTTACCAACCAAAGATAAAATGCCAAGTTGTTGATACTGGCAATCTGCAAGCCCAATATTTCGTTGGCAACAAACAAATGTCTTAAATAAGCTTTAGAATGAAAACGGCTTATATGACAGGCGCTTTGCGCGTCAATAGGAGAGAAGTCATTCTCCCACTTTTTGTTTTTAATATTGATGATGCCCTGCGTAGTAAATAGATTTCCGTTTCTGCCATTACGGGTGGGCATAATACAATCAAACATATCTATGCCCAAAGCAATACTTTCCAAAATATTTTCAGGAGTGCCCACACCCATTAAATAACGAGGTTTTCCGGCAGGTAAAATATCACACACCAGTTCGGTCATTTCGTACATGTCGGCATGTGGCTCGCCTACCGAAAGCCCGCCAATGGCATTGCCTTCCATATTATGCGAAGCAATATTTTCTGCCGATTGTTTTCTTAAATCTTTATATACGCTACCCTGTACAATAGGAAAGAGTGATTGATGATAACCGTAAAGAGGTTCGGTATTTTTATATCTGTCCACACATCTTTTCAGCCAGCGATGGGTCATTTCCATAGATGTTTTGGCATATTTATATTCGCACGGATAAGGAGTACATTCATCAAATGCCATAATAATATCGGCACCGATAGCCCGCTGAATATCCATTACATTTTCAGGTGAAAAATTATGCCGCGAGCCATCAATATGCGATTGAAAAACAACCCCTTCTTCTTTTATTTTTCTTTTTTCAGCTAAAGAATATACCTGATAGCCACCGCTGTCGGTAAGTATGGGCTTGTCCCAACCGTTAAATTTATGCAGCCCGCCTGCTTGTTTTAAAATATCAATGCCCGGGCGCAGATACAGATGATAAGTATTACCTAAAATTATTTCAGCATTAATTTCATTTTTTAGTTCGCTGAAATGAACGGCTTTAACGCTGCCTGCTGTGCCAACAGGCATGAAAATAGGTGTTTCGATAGTGCCATGCGCTGTTTGTATTACGGCTGCACGGGCTTTAGATTGCGGGTCTTTTGCTTTAATATCAAATGTCAACAAGGTAATAGTGGTTTATTCGATTATTTTTGACAAAGTTAATCAGCTATTCCGGTTGTGATAGATTTAGTATTTTATTTGTTTTTGTTGGCTGTTAGTATTCAGCTATTCTATTGGCTGGTGGTGTTCGCGCCATTTTCTTTTACCGATAGAAATAATACCAGCACGGTAACAGCGCAGCAGCAACCTGTTTCAATAATTATTTGTGCCAAAAACGAAGCTGAGAATTTAAAAAAATACCTGCCTCATATTTTAAGCCAGAAATACACTGCTTTTGAAATTATTGTGGTTGATGATAATTCTACTGATAATACAAAGGAAATCATTGAGACATTAATGCTGACAGCACCGCAATTGAAATATGTTTTTTTACCTGCGGAAGAAAAAATACTGCCCGGCAAAAGAAGCGTTTTGCTAAAAGGTATTGCTGCTGCTGCCTACGAATGGATTGTTTTAACCGATGCCGATTGCCGGCCAAAATCTAATGGCTGGCTGCGCTATATTACCAAGCCTTTGTATGAAGGAAAAGAGTTGGTGATTGGCTACTCGCCTTATAAGCCGGGTTTTGGTTTGCTGAATGCAATTATCAGATACGAAACCTTTTATACCGCGTTGCAATATTTTTCTTTTGCCGCTATCGGGATGCCTTATATGGCAGTGGGCAGAAACATGGCTTATACCAAATCATTTTTCAGAAAATCTAAAAACTTTCATAATGCTGGAAACACTCTTTCGGGCGATGATGATTTGCTGGTAAATGAACTGGCAACAAAAAATAATTATGGCTTGGTTTGGAGTTATCACAGCCAAATACTTTCAGTGCCGAAAAAAACATACAGTAGTTGGTTTCAGCAAAAAATAAGGCATTACACGGCAGGAAATCAGTATAAGAATAAACATAAAGTAATATTAGGAACTTTGTATGCCTCTTCATTATTAGTAAGCATTTCAGCATTAGTATTATGTGTTTCTAATTTTAAAATAGAAATATTATTCATAATGCTATTTGCTAAAATTTTATTACAGGCTATTGTGAGTTTCAGAGTGCTTTCGCGATGGAAAGAAAGCGGTTTGCTGTTGTGGGTGTTAGTCTTGGATTTTTTGTTCCCGATGATTTTATTTACTTTGGGGACTGCATCAATATTTTACAAGCAAAAGATTGCATGGAAGAAGAACTAAAGAAGCCAAACCAACCTACCGAACGCGCCACAAAAGACATGGAGCTGGTAAAACTTGCTGTAGAAAAGCGCGATCAAAATGCTTTTGCCAAGTTAATGAGCCGCTATAAAGATTCGATATTTTTTATGGCGCTGAAAATGGTGCACAACCGCGATGATGCCGAGGATATTACCATGGAATCGTTCAGCAAGGCATTTAATAATATTGAAAAATATGACCAGCGGTATGCTTTCAGCACATGGCTGTTTAAGATTGCTACCAACAACTGTATTGATTTTATCAGAAAGAAAAGGCTCGAAACTACTTCGATAGACAAAACTACCGAGAACGATAAAGGCGATGAAATTTCTATTGATGTAAAATCTGACGCTTTAAACCCTGAAGAGAAAATGATGAAAGCGCAAAGGGCAGTTTCTGTGCGCGGCTCGCTTTCTAAGCTCGACCCTAAATACAGGCAGTTGATAGAATTGCGCTATTACGAAGAGTTGTCTTACGAAGAAATTTCTGAACAACTCGACCTGCCTTTGGGTACTGTAAAAGCACAGCTTTTCAGAGCAAAAGACATGCTCTATAAATTAATTGGCGACAACATAAAGCATATCTGATTTTCGCTTGGATATAATTCTGAAATACTTTCCCGGCATTAACGAAAGGCAACAACAGCAGTTTGCGCAGTTGTTGCCTTTATATTCCGAATGGAATGAAAAGATTAATGTTATTTCAAGAAAAGATGTAGAAAATTTTTATGAGCGCCATGTGCTGCATTCTTTAGCCATTGCAAAAATTATTCAG
>CAYSGX010000205.1:0-5877 GCA_964430605.1 uncultured Chitinophagaceae bacterium | reverse complement strand
TTCGCCCTTATTGGTATAGCAGAAATAAGATACCTGCGGAACAGTGGTGAGAATGCTCATGTCAAACTCACGTTCCAGCCTTTCGGTAACAATTTCCAGATGCAGCAAGCCTAAAAATCCGCAGCGGAAACCAAAGCCCAAAGCAATGGATGTTTCAGGTTCAAACACCAACGAGGCATCGTTCAGTTGCAGTTTTTCAATACTGTCGCGCAGGTCTTCATAATCGTCATTATCAATAGGATAAATTCCTGCAAACACCATTGGCTTTACATCTTCAAAACCATTAATAGGGTTGTCGGTAGGTTTTACAAACGAAGTAATGGTGTCGCCTACTTTAATATCTTTCGAGTTTTTGATACCTGTAATAATATAGCCTACATCGCCCGCTTTTACTTCCTGCTTAGGTTCTAAATCCATACGCAACACACCCACTTCATCGGCATGATAGTTTTTATTGGTATGGTAAAATCTAACGTGTTCGCCTTTTTTCAGGCTACCATCAAGAATTCTGTAATAGGCAATTACGCCTCTGAAAGAATTAAACACCGAATCGAAAATCAATGCTCTCAAAGGCGCATTTACATCGCCTTTCGGGGCAGGGATTTTATCGATAATGGCATCGAAAATTTTGTCGATACCAATACCTGCACGCCCACTGGCTTCAATAATATCTTCACGGTCGCAACCGATTAAATCTATCATCTGGTCGGCAACTTCTTCAATCATTGCGCCTTCCATATCAATTTTGTTGATGATAGGAATAATTGTAAGGCCTTGTTCAACAGCCAGATATAAATTTGAAATGGTTTGTGCCTGAATGCCTTGCGTGGCATCTACCAACAGCAATGCGCCTTCACACGCGGCTAACGAACGCGATACTTCATAAGAAAAGTCAACGTGCCCGGGAGTATCAATAAGGTTTAAAACATAGTTAATTCCATTGCGGGTAAAATCCATTTGAATGGCGTGGCTCTTTATAGTGATACCTCTTTCGCGCTCTAAATCCATATTATCCAACACGGTATCCATCATATTTCTTTCTGAAATAGTATGGGTAGTTTCAATTAAACGGTCGGCAAGGGTACTTTTTCCGTGGTCGATGTGGGCAATAATGCAAAAATTTCTAATATTCTCCATAGTGGTGCAAAGATAAGGCGAAAGTGCTTCTTATTGTTGATGAAATTCATTCACAAACAGATGATAAAACAAAAGCCAATCTTTGTTTAAAGGTTGGCTTTCATTAGACCTCTTTCATAAATCATTTTGTTGTTTCCGAACAATAGGAAAAGTCTGTCATGCTGAGCCTGTCGAAGCATGAAAACGTAATAGATATTATATCCTTCGACAAGCTCAGGATGACATCTATATCGGTTTCAAGACTTTTCCGACAGCTATAACCCATTTATGTTAGAGGTCTATTGTGTTATTTCAGTTTCTATTTATTGCTGCACATCGTTGGTATTTCTGATATTTAACTGTACGCTGTTGAATTGTGAAAGAATTCCGGTTACACTCAACACACCACCGGGGTAGTTGTTGCCGGCAAAAGCCGCGGCACTGCGTGTAAACATATTCATAGTGCCTGTGCCGTCATTCATGGTTACGTTGCCCGAATATTTTCCGCCACCACCCGAAAGAGTTACATTCTGAATGTTAATTAATTGCGATTCATAAGTTTCTAAACCACTTACGGCTTGAGCAACAGTAAGTGTGCGTGCAGCGATAGCGCCTGTACCTGTTTTGGCGGCATTGGCATTGGGTACTTCTGTCTGCAACAACCCGTTAAATTCCGATAGTTTTTGTCCGGAAATATTTATTTCAACTTCATCGCCCAGCGAATAAGAGTGTGTGCTTGAAAAACGAACCACAATACCCGCGGTGCTGTCTTGAATTACTAAATTTCTGCCTTCGATATTTGCCGCAGTGCGGTCTGATATTACAATGCCTTTAATAGCTTTGCCCGAACCTAAAGTAGTGGCAGCGCCTGTAAACAAACTTCTGATAGAGGCAATAGTAGAAATATTTACACTGCCGGGGCCTGTACAGCGATTGTTGCCATTGGGCTGGAAATCTGCTGTGGTGTTCATGTATAATTGGTTGTCGGTGCGGAATACACTGAATACCGCGTTTAATGTACCTGAATAAGAAGGTATCAATTCATCCGCAAACTTTGCATAACCACTGGTTCTCACCAATATTTCATTATTGTTACAATCTACCAGTTTTTTGTTTTGTGAAAATTTGTTTTCAGCATCGGCATAAGTGGTGTTTATTGCTTCCGCATCAAATTCTACTTCCTGTAACTGTATAAGCATATTTTGGTAAGCAGCGCTGTTTGTACCTAACTGGTTTATGGTTACAACTGTAGGCTGAACAGGGATATTGTATTTTCCTTTCAGAATATACCTGCTTACTACTGCTACAGGAATAGCTTCTACATTTGGGCGTTGCGGGTCGCTGATAGAATCTAAAAATGCGCCCATTTGAATTAGGCCTTCGTAATTGCCCACCCAAAGATTTTTACATTTTACAAATACTCTTCTGCCTACCGGAAATTCAGTGTAAAGATTTGTTTGGTCAACACGGATTAAGATACCTGCCGTAGCATCTTGTATTACCAATGATTTATAAAAGTTTCCTTCTCTGTCGTCAGAAATTACAATACCATTAATTACCAAATCATCTGTTATCTGCACGGCTTTGCCTGCGGTGATATAAAGTTGTTTCAACTCGGCAATAGTAGTAGTTACTGTAATATTAGGGTCTTCGCCATCACCGGGAGGCGCATCAAAATCGTCTTTGACACAAGATGATAAACTGAAAACTAATACTGAAAAAATGCCTAACAGGTAAGCTGCTGATTTTCTGATGTTCATTTTCTGATTGTTGAATAGGTATGTCATTATTAAACGGTTTGCTATTGATTAATTGAATCTGAATGTGAGGTTAACAAAGTATGTGGTGCCATAGGCATAAAAATATCTTGAAGGAAACCTTTCCACATTTCTTCCGTTAAAATCAAAACGCAGTTGCTCATATCCGCCAACAATCAGCTTTCTGTTATTGGTAATATTATTTACACCCACATTTAAAACCATAAACACGTTATACTTTCCTTTTATTCTTTCTTTAGTAAGTTTCCACGATTTTCCGCCAAATAAATCAAGCGTATATTTTTCTGAAAACTTTGTACTCAACTGGTCTTGTCCAAGAATATTATTCCATTGTTCGCTGCCTTCTTCTACTAAGTCAACTGCCGCCTGAGTCCTGCGGGCAGGGTTGAAGTTCAGGTATATTCTGTTAAAGACATTAAAATTCAGGTTTACAAACCAAAACTTTTTACCTCTGTAGCTCAAGCCTAAGTTATAGGCTTCTTGTGGCGAACCGCCCACCGCAAAGTTTTTGGCATAGATAGTTTCTTTTTCTATTAATAAAAATTGGTCATTATCTTGAGTAATCGTGCCATAAGGCCTGTCGGTATAATAGAATCGGCCAATAGAAGCAACAGCGCTGGCGCTTAATCCTTTATATATTTTGGCATCTATAGCCAGTTCAATTCCGGTGTGGCGGGTATCTACATTATTAAGAGTGTAGTTTACCAGGGTTCTGAAATCTTCATGATAAAAGTTTAAAGATTGTGTCTGGTTATTAAACTGTGCTAAAAACACCGTAGCCTTTCCTTTCAGATTTGGGCTTCTCAAAAAATAACCCGCTTCGCCCGAATAGATTTCAGTGTTTTCCAACACCGGAGCAAACTGGTCTCTGGTGCGGGGCGACACTAATATATCTTGCGCGAATGGCGCACGGGTAGCATAAGAGCCATTGGCATACAAATAATTCCTGCCATTGATTTTATAAGTTACACCTGCTTTAGTGCCATAATTAAAGAAGTTTTTGGCTTCGCCTTTCCCGAAAGAATTATCGGGAAACAAACCGTTCCGGGTATTGCCTTCACGAAAAATAGTGGTGTTTGAAATTTCAGCGGCAACGAAAACATCGAAATTATTAAACTTGAATTGCGGTTGTGCCCAGGCGGCCGCTTTTCTCACATTCAATATATAATCATAACCCCAGCGGTCGCCTTCTTTCAGCAAACGGTTAGGGTTGTTCAAGTCGTTTTGATTGGCTGTTTCGCTTTGAGCAAAATCCCTTTCGGCAAACTGGTTTAAATCGAGATAAAAATCGCCACCCAACAAATCGTTTACTTCATTATAATATTCCGATGCCTGTGATTGATATGATGCCCCGGCAGTAATGGTGAAGTTGTCGGTGATGTTATTGTTATATACCGAATTAATATTCCACTTGGTATTATTAATTACTCTGTCGTTCAGAATATATAATGAACGCTTGCCTGTTACCGAATCGCCATCAACACCACTGGCATAAGTTTGGGTATTATTGTAATTGGCCCGATACATTGCGTCCCAGTTGATTTGCCGGGCGGCTTCGTTTTCTCTCAGGTATTCGGTTGCTTCGGCTCTAAGGACCGGGTCGGTAATGAAACTCGGAAACCTTTTATAATAATCTGCTCTGGGGTCGGGGGCATTATACCAGTCTAAAGCGCTCACGCTTGTTTTTCCGGTTAAAAAAGAGATGCCTGTTTCTAAAGAAGAACGGTTGTTTATTTTCCATTCGTGATTCAGAATAGTTAAAGGCTGAAAGCTCTTAGCCACACTGGCGTTGCGCTTTTCGCCATTTTGAAAACCCCAGTTAGGATTGTAATAATTAGTACCCGCAATATCGTTCATTTCCTGAACGGCAGGGGCGCTGCGGCCATTTCGGGTGGGCGCGCCAAATGTAGTGAGGCTGACAGAATGCTTAAAACCGATTCTTTTTTCTACTGAAGCAAAATAAGAGTAGCCATCGTAAAAGGTGCCGGGCGCATAACTTTCCTGTGCCCATCGTCTCGATGCCGAAAGCGACACAGCCCAACCGTTTTTCAACAGGCCGGTATTGAAAGTCGCCATTAAGCGATGGTCGTAGCTACGGTTTGAATTGGCGTAAGAAACTGATAAGCCTTTGCGCTGTAACGATGCGCGGCTGTCTAAATCATTTGCCCCGCCAACACCGCCAAAGGCAAAATTATTGGCCGCCAGGCCAATCTGATTATCTCTGTTGCGCATTACATCATTCAAGCCGCCCCATACACCCCAAAAAGTATTGCCGGTAGCCAGGTCGTTCATAGGCACGCCATTCATCAGGGTGGTGGTATTTTCATAATCATAACCTCTTATTCTGAAACGGGCTGTGCCCCCCCAGTTGAATGAAGCTGCCGAAATAAAAGCATCGCGCGAAGCGCTTAATACCCCTGAAACATTTTGAGAAGACTGGTCTTTAAAATCTGAATCGGAAAGCGAAACAGTAGGAATATTATCTTGTACCAACCTGTCGGCATTTATATCTATCTGGTTCACCACTATTAAACCCAGGTTTACTTCACTGCCCGAAATCGAAGAGGCTGTTGAGTATTTATCATAGCCATCTTTATTTACTCTTATTATATAATCGCCTGCAACAACATTATCGACCGAAAACTTGCCATCGCTGCCGGTTTTTGTTTCGTATCGCACTTTTCCGTCTAAAATAATTTGGGCATCAACCACAGCTATATTGCTGTCTAAATCAATTATTATTCCTCTTACTAAAGAATTTTGCGCCAATAAAATTGAAGAAAAGAAGAGGAAGGTTATGGGCAATAGCAGTCTAAAAACCATGCGTTTACGGCAGTTAAAATTTCAGCAAAGCTAATTGTTTTCCAAAGCGAAATGTATGAGCAGAATAAATTTATGTTTTACCAAATTGTTAACATAACCTACCATTTCTGTGTCTCTGTGGTAAAAAACAGCTTCATTCGTGTAAGAGAGGCTTCTTTTC
>CAYSGX010000204.1:4612-5893 GCA_964430605.1 uncultured Chitinophagaceae bacterium | reverse complement strand
AAGTCTGGGAAGATAACAGAAGCACAGTACACTAGTGTGTACCATCAGTTGATCAAGGAGCGATGGAGGACACGTAGACCTGAGTTCTTTGAGTTCCTCATTAAACCCAAAGTCTCTAAGAGTATAGTTGATTTCCAGACTTTTTTTATAGCAACGTATCTTTTCTACGAGTGATACAGAGGTTAAACTCAGGTCTCTAGCCATATCCTCGAAGTTTTGCGTAGTACTGATCTCTCCCAACCATCCATTATACAGACAAATAAGTCCTTGCGCATGTGAATGAGGCCGTACTTTCCGTAAGGCATATTGTAATCTGTGCGGAAGGCACGTTGAACTTAATGCTAAGTTTATTCCCATAAAAGCAGAAGCTATTGCCATCTTTTTCATGGCTTCAGGTTCCTTAGTCTGTGCTTTTCCTATATGATCAAAAAAGGTGTTCATTGCAGTAACCGATTGCATTCTGACTATTGGATTTGAGGCCTTCGAAAGATAAGTTTCGATAGCATGTGTCAGGCAGTCAAAACCCGTTTCAGCAATCAGCTGTGAAGGCGCATATAAGTATAAATCAACGTCTATAATTACAAAATCGGGTTGCAATATTTTACCTCTGAGTCCATTTTTTATATTTTTCTCTTTATCATACAATATCGCTCCAAAAGATAGTTCTGCACCAGAACCAGCAGTTGTAGGAATAGCTATGGTTTGGATTTTGGAAGCCGGTAAATTTGCCTTTTTATAAAAATAATCTGTAATTGATGTCCCTTGCCAACCGACACTTAACGCTTTGGCAGAATCTATTACCGAACCACCTCCCACAGCTACGATTATATCCGGTTTCATAAATTGATCGACAATATTCTCCACATCTTGTAAAGGAGCATCTGGTTTTATCAAAAGGTACTGGCTTAGCTTTCCCTGAAACTCTAATTTACTGATGAAAGTTTTCACTTTATCAGTAGCTGCTAATGAAGGGCTACTGACTAAGAGAATCTTTTGCTCAGAAAACAAATTCAACACTTCACCTCCCAACAATGAAGCTACTGCAATTTCGGATTGTATAGAATAAGGTCTCATCTTATAAATTCTTCATTATTTCTTTATCATGACGTTGTGATAATTTATTCAATTCACTATGTATTTCGTACAGATTGGAGTTATTTAATATAATTCCTTTATATAAGTTAAAACTATTACCATAGTATTTATGATTGGCTTCAGAAGGCAGTATAATCTTTCTCACTTTAACAATATTGGATTGCGCTTCCGATAAAGAACCATATA
>CAYSGX010000204.1:0-4602 GCA_964430605.1 uncultured Chitinophagaceae bacterium | reverse complement strand
ATAATTTATTTGATCTCGCCATAATAATAAATGCTCCTACTGAAGTACTTTCAAAATTATCAACGACTTTTACGGGTAATCCCGTTACATCTGATTTAATTTGATTAATTAAATCAAACCTTGCCAAACCTCCGCTAACGGTAAGGGTTTCCACTTTCTCTCCGGATTTTATTATTAAATCTAACAAATCTTTTGTAACATAAGCTGTAGATTCAAAAACAGCCCTGGTAATATCTTTTAATGAACTGCTCCTGTTCAGTCCAAAAAAAGTTCCCGATGCTTTAGGAAGTTCGACTGGAGCTCTTTCACCTAAAAGATACGGAACAAATATAATTCCACCTGCCCCTGTACGGGATTGCCTCGCATAATTCTCCATTTCAAAATACACATCTTCATTATCAGACAGGAAGATAGCCTGTTTATACCACTCGATTATTCCACCTCCCAAATTATTCGATGCACCTATCAAATTGGTATTTAAAAAATGCAACGGCTGACTTAAAAATATGTTATTACCTTTTATATGAAAGTTTTTGGTAAGCATTCTTACTGATGTAACTGTTCCTGATACATCACACACGTTTCCTTCCTCTCCCGTCCCTGATCCCAATACTGCGCAAATGGCATCATAAGTACTCAAAATATATTGACAATCAGGTTTTAGTTGATACTTATCTACAAGCGGCTGATCAATGTCGAACTTTTCCCCTATTTCTTTCACTACAGGCAACGTTTCAGGATTTAACCCTGCCGCAATTATCAGTTCATCCGCATATTTCACCCCATCATAAAAAGCTTTACCCGCATTTAACGGGTCTGTAAAAACTTTCTTAGTGAAAAAGTAGTTAAGAAACTCTCCTGCACCCATCCAATATTCGACCTGATTAAAAATGTTATTCTCATTGTCTTTAAACCAAAGTGCCTTGGGAATTAAAGAAGAAGTGGCTACCAATAAAGACGTTTCTTCCCCTGTTTCCTTAATAAGAGATTTAACCATAGAAACCTGTCGCACACAACGTTTATCCGACACCATCAGAACCTTTGTAACAGGATTCATCTTGTTATTTACCCCATAAATACAAGAGGAACTGGTTGTAGAAGAAATATAGGAGATATGTTTATTTAAATTGGTATTAGCAACAATATCATCCAATATCAGACAAAGTAGCCGTTCCCACTCAGTAACGTCCTGCTCTACTTTTTCGTTAAATAAAGTGGTATGAACAGGGAATGATTTGGAATAAACCTGTTCTCCGCTTTCGTTAAAAATTATTCCCCTTATAGATTTAAGCCCTAAATTAACAATTAAATACATATTTACTATATTGTGAATTTTTTAATGTAGTGTCCGAAATAGCTTTTCACCCTTGCCAGTGAAGTGTGTAATTTCAGATGATCGTAAAACCTTGAGCCTGTACAGATATAATCATTGACTATATCAAATGTTTCGATTTTCAATCCGGTAGATATATTCATCTTAACAACACCAAACCCAATAGCTCTCTTTATTAAATCGTCCTCCATTCCTGTTCCTCCGTGAAGGACAAATTTGACATTTCCTATCAAGTCTCTTGCTTGAGATAACAAATCGACTTGTATACCGCTTGTATTTTCATAAACACCGTGTGCATTACCAATAGCTAATGCCAGTAAGTCATAATTTACCTCTTTATGAAATCTTTCTAATTCTGTGAATGAAAATAAATCTCCTTCATCTGTACCGTGTCCATCTTCAACTCCTGTTATTGAGCCAAGCTCAACCTCCAATAAAGCCTTATTCTTAGCCCATTGATATACTTCATTAGAAAGCCTTATATTTTCCTGCAGCGGTAATCCAGAGCCATCAAACATAACTGAATCAAATCCGGCATCAATACACAATTTTATGATATCCTGATCTGTACAATGGTCTAAATGAAAGTACAAATAATCTGATCTATAAAAAGCAACCATGCTACTCAGACCGCTTATTCTATCAAAATAAGGAATATATTTAGCACTAAATTGAGCCATAACAGGGCACCGCAATTCATTACCTACCATATGCAAATAAAACAACTGATCAATACTTTGAATATTGAAAGAGATTATTGCCCTTTTTTGTCTGTAGAATAAATCTGTAACTTCTTGTAAGTTTTTTCTCATTTAATTTTTTTTTAACGAATCGGAACTTCGGAGAATTAAACCCAAGAGATTCAATTAAATCCTGTCAACGAAGAAACCATATCCGGGGCGAATACAGGTAAACTCAAATAGTCTTTTACCTCTTTTCTTTCCGCAAAAGAATCGTCTATAAAAACAGCGTTTTTATCAATCATTATTTAACAATTATAAGTGAATCATTACAAAGTTTAAATTGTCGTGATTTGGATATTTGTCGGTAGCACATTAATTCTTATATTCTCCCCCACTATTAGTCAATTTATTTTCAAAAAAAATTCTCATTGGGTGATGAACAACAGAAAATTCTTTCCCTTCTTTTAAATTTTCAAAAACTATTTCTGTTGAATACATACTGGGATAGACTTGAAAAAATATCCACGAAGTAAATTTTTGATTAAATAGAAATCTATCTACAAATACTTTTTCCGGATTAACCGCAGCCATAGCAGTATAAAGTAATAAAATACCTAAAAATAAAATTCTTAAATTTTGCATGTTCGATTAGAGGCTATTTTAAAATAAATCTGTCGCCCACTTGGTTCAAGCGTTCTAATAATCGTAAATGCCCGATGTGGAATAAATCAAAAGTTCCGTATGTGATTATTGTTTTCATTATCTATTCGCCATATACAGCATACGCACCAAATGTATGAAGCGGACTACGCTGCAATCTTAAATTATTTAATCCGAAGACTTCTGCCAATGCAGTAGTTTCACCCGGAAATGCTTTACAGTTAAGTTCATCAAAAGCCAATACTGAACCTTTGGTAAGACGTGGCTTTATTTTTTCCAAAACCGCTTTTGTAGGTTCGTACAAATCCATATCAAAAATAGCCAGAGAAATAATGGCGTGCGGATTATTATCTAACCACTGGTCAATAGTTTTGGTGGCATCTCCTTTTACCAATTCAAATTTTTTAAGATGAGAGTATGGAGGAAATGTTTCAATCAGTTTTAAAATTTCCTCTAATTTTTCTTCATAGTTATCTAAAGTAGCCAAGTCTCCTACTCCATACCCCCTCCCATCTTTTTCGTGTACGGAAGGAAATCCCGCAAAAGTATCGAAGCCGCAAATGGTTCTGCTGTGATTAAACGGCTCGTGAATACTTCTGAGATTAATAAGTTGGGTGAGTGTCGCCCCCCATTGTACGCCAAACTCACAAATTACACCCGGAACATTCACAATTTTTTGGTAAAGTTCGTTCAGATATAAAATACGAGAGGTTGCTATTACATTTTGTGTAACCATACTATGCCTGTTCCAACCCATTTGTCCATAATGAGGCAGTAATTCTTCGTTATACTTATAGAGTTTATCTAAGGCCGTAATACTTTCTTCGTTTCTGAAATTAACAATATTTTTTTTCTTTTCCATTTTAATATTAATTTAAGTTAAACAATTTATCATATCCGGGGCGAATACAGGTAAACTCAAATTGTCTTTTACCTCTTTTCTTTCCGCAAAAGAATCGTCTATAAAAACAGCGTTTTTATGTTTTATGTGTTTCCATTTGTTGTCTGTTTTTTTCAGATGGATAATTTCATCAAAAAGATTTTCTAACCTGTATTTTTTTAAGGTTTCAAAAATATCCTTTTCGTGCTTGGTAATTAAGTGAACCTTTTTATTCTGATTGATAAAATGATATACCAGTGAGATAATATCTGTATTTATCTTTTCATCTAAGATGACCACATCATCAAAATCCAAATAAACGTGGTCAAAATACAGGTTTATTTTAAACCTACAATCCAAAGCTCTATCCATTTCCACCTGATAATTGTTCAGTAAAACAGCAACAGGAATTTCAAAAGCATTAAACACACTTAGCATCGCAAAGTTTACCCCTTTCATGCGATAGACAGCGGAAGAACCTCCCATTCTTGCAGCAATTTCCAAGAGAACCAAAGTGCCATCTTTCCTTTCTTTTACCTGAAAAAACCAAGCTCCGTCAAATTTTATTTTAGCGTTTATTTTTTTTGCTATTTCTATAAATCGGTTTTCTTCAACTTGTGTTGAAGTATTCACGCTAATTCCGTTTGAGATTCTTTTGCGTTCTCTTGCTCCTGCAAAAAGCAATTCTCCTCTGAAGTTCGTGAAACAATCAATTGTAAATTCTTTCCCCGGCAAATATTCCAAAAGCAAACAAGACGGGAAATTGTGAAGATGCTCTACAGCTTCCTCTTTATTGTTTACCTTTTTTACACCCCTTGAGCCATAACCAATATCAGGCTTTAAGAATACCGGATACTGATTAATTTGTTCCAAATTCTCAAAAATGGCCGGAACTTCAATCTCTCCTTTTAACGTTTGGTATATTTTGGATTTTGACAGGCAGATTGCAGTAGTTTCAACGGGTGATGCAATTACTTTGCAACCTATCTTATCTTCGTTTTGCTTTAAAATATCAATTACACTATCCATTGCCGGATAAATAGCAT
>CAYSGX010000203.1:4694-5948 GCA_964430605.1 uncultured Chitinophagaceae bacterium | reverse complement strand
GTGGGTGTGGTAGAAAATATGGCATATTTCACGCCCGCAGAATTGCCCCATAACAAATATTTTATCTTCGGAAAAGGTGGCGGTAAACAACTGGCCGATGAATTTGATGTGCCGTTTTTAGGCGAAATACCTATTGTGCAAAGTATCAGAGAAGGTGGCGACAGAGGTGTGCCCGTGGTATTGTCTGATGATGAAATTACCAAGCAAGCCTTTTTAAATTTTTCTGCGGAAGCGGAAAGACAAATAGCGATTATCAACGCAACCGTTTCAGAAAAAGCAGCAGCAACAGTTTAATGTCTTTTAAAGCTATATTTGCAATATGACCGATATCATAAGAAATAAAATTGAAGCCTCTTTAGATACCATTCGTCCTTATTTGGCCAAAGATGGTGGCAATGTAGAAGTGGTAGAAATAACTCCCGAAAATATTTTAATGGTGAAGTTAGTGGGAGCCTGCCAAACTTGCCCTCAAAGTTTTATGACCCTGAAATCGGGCATTGAAGATGCTGTGCGCACCGCAGTGCCGGAAATTGTAGCGGTAGAAGCGGTAGGGGTATTGGGGTAATATATGTGTCAAGAATTCTTAAAAGTCTTATTCCGCAGGTTTGCGTAACTTTGCCTGCTTTATTAATTTAAACTTTTGCGTTCTTCATGTTAAATCTTGTATTATTCGGGCCTCCGGGAAGCGGTAAAGGCACACAGGCAGAAACTTTAAAAGCTAAATATAACTTAGTACATATCTCTACTGGCGATTTGTTGCGCCAGGAAATTAAAGACCAGACTGATTTAGGTATTGAGGCAAAAAAGCTGATGGATCAAGGATTGCTGGTGCCCGATGCAATTATGATTGGCATGATTGACAGCAAACTGGAAGCTAATAAAGATGCGGCAGGAATAATATTCGATGGCTTTCCGCGCACTATTCCGCAAGCCGAAGCGCTTGATAATTTATTAGCCGGAAAAAATACTAAAATTTCAGCTTGCCTGTTTTTACAAGTGGGCGAAGAAGAATTGGTAAAACGTTTGTTGTTGCGTGGTGAAACCTCTGCCCGCCCCGATGACCGTGATGAAAATATTATTCGTAACCGTGTAAAGGTTTATCGCGAGCAAACCTTGCCTGTTGCCGAATATTACGGCACACAAGGCAAGCGTGAAGATATTAAAGGCGAAGGCAGTATTGAAGATATTTTCAGCTTGTTGACCGCTGCGATAGAAAAAGTAAAATAATATTTCGTTTATAACATTGGTGAAGAT
>CAYSGX010000203.1:0-4684 GCA_964430605.1 uncultured Chitinophagaceae bacterium | reverse complement strand
ATAGGGCTTTATAAACCTTATAGGTTTTTTTAGTAAAACAAATACCTCTCTGTGGAATCGAACTTTGTAGATTATGTAAAAATATTTTTCCGTTCAGGTAATGGCGGTGCCGGTTCCGTGCATTTCCACAGAAGTGTTTTAACGGCCAAAGGCGGCCCCGATGGAGGCGATGGCGGGAGAGGAGCACACATTATTCTCAAAGGCAACAAGCAATTGTGGACACTGTTACACTTAAAATACCGCAAGCATATTCATGCCGATAATGGCGGTAATGGTACAGGTAACCAATGCACCGGTGCCTTCGGAAAAGATATTATTGTAGAAGTGCCGTTGGGTACAGTAGCAAGAAATACTGAAACTGACGAAGTGATGGCTGAGGTGATGGAAGATGGTGAAGAAGTGATTTTAATGCCGGGCGGAAGAGGTGGTAAAGGCAACGAATATTTTAAAACGGCAACCATGCAGGCGCCCCGCTTTGCACAACCCGGTGAACCCGGACAGGAAGGCTGGGTGGTATTAGAATTAAAAGTGCTGGCCGATGTGGGATTGGTAGGTTTTCCTAATGCGGGTAAATCAACTTTGCTTTCAGTAGTTTCCGCTGCAAAGCCTGAAATAGCTAATTATCCTTTCACTACGCTGGTGCCTAATTTAGGTATTGTTTCTTACCGAGATAACCGCTCGTTTATCATGGCCGATATTCCGGGTATTATCGAGGGCGCGCATTTAGGAAAAGGCATAGGGCATCGCTTTTTACGCCATATAGAACGCAATGCTACTTTGCTTTTTATGATTCCTGCCGATACAACCGATATCAAAAAGGAATATAAAATACTGCAAAACGAATTGAAGCAATACAATCCTGAATTGCTCGATAAGCCCCGCATATTGGCTATTACCAAAAGCGATATGCTCGATGAAGAATTAGAAAAATTACTGAAAAAAGAATTGCCCCGAAACGTAAAATCCATCTTCATTTCTTCCGTTACCGGAAAAAATATTCCGCAGTTGAAAGATATGATTTGGGAGGCTATAAATAGTTAAAAGGAAGCAAGAGGGTTTGTTTGTAGTTCGACATTTCCTTCGGAACCTGTCAAACAGGGGGCTTTTTTTACTCTCGAATATTAAACTTGAAAATTTTCTCGTGCCTAATATTTTGATTGTGTTTTTCCCAAAGTCCATACTTAATTTCTAAGTTATTAATTGCCTCAGGTGATATGTCGTCAAGTTGAAAAGCTAAAAGCATAATGTCCTCGGATATTGTCAGGTCAATTTTATCTTTAATTAAATCAAACAGTTTTGGGTTCTTTTCTTGAATAGTTTTGCCATAAACTACTAAAGATACTTTTCTCACTTCTTGCTTTTGGATGTCAACGGCAGTTTTAATGTCTTGGTTATTGATTCCATAGGTTAGTCTCATGCTCAAAATTGGGGGGAAGTTTTGCATTTTTTTAGGTGTCGCTGCTAAAACTACAATTACGCTACGTTTTGTTATTGTGTCCAGATAATCAGAGGCTATATATTCAAGGTTATGTTTGGAAAATTCCTGTCCAAAAGCAACTCGAGTCAACATAGTAAGTATCAATATTGCTTTTAAAAGTTTATTATTTGTTGCTTTCATTTTTATAGATTTTTTTCATTTATTTTAACTGAAAGAGAATAGTTTTACCTTCCTGCGCCTTACCTCATGAAAATACTCAAAACATCGGCTTAATTAAAAACACATCACTTAAGCACTCTTCGGAATATGTCAAACATCGGGGTGAATCCGAAGGATTCTAATGTTTATAGAAACAAATGTAGTCAACAATATACGACCCCGAATGGGGTCGCACATAGACACAACAATTATCAGCTATAAACATATAATCCCTTCGGGATTCATGCTCGGAATTTATAATTCAAAAGCCGTATCGTAAGCGTTTCGATGCCTTTCGGAACATGTGAAACAGCGGTTATTAATGTTTTTTATTGTGAGCTTATTAGATAGTAATTCTCTGTAATAAAACTATTTACCCGTACCACTCAACTTACCCGTTAATTGAAACAACACTACTTCAGCTTGCCTGACATTAAGATGTGCTTGCAGTAATCTTGTTTTAGCTTCTATCAGTTTTAACTGTGTTTCTCTTAATTCAATATCATTGAGATTGCCCAGCTTATAGCGTTCAAACGCTACCTGCTCGTTTTTTTCGGCAACGGCAATATTTTCATTTTCAAAAGCAGCTAATTTTACGTTGGTTATATAATCCTGATAGGTTTGATATAAGGAGGCTTTCAGACTGTTCAGCATAGCATCGTAATTTATCTGCGATGCTTGTTCCTGAAGTCTGGCGTTTTGCAACTGCCGCCTGTTTTCCAAGCCATTGAATAAATTAATGCTTGCCGTAAGCCCAAAAGCAGTTCCTGCGCTTTGGCTTAATTTCAGGAAACCTACCTCGTTTGTGGTGCGGTTGAAATTATACGAGCCGAATACATTTACCACAGGGCTGTAATTGGTTTTAGCCAGCTTTATATTCTGATTGTTCAGCCGCACATTGTATCGTGCAGCAAGCATAGCGGCATTATTTTGCTCTAATTCGTTCAGCAAATTTTCGTACAACAAATTTTCTGTTGTATTCAAATCACTATCCACTTCAAAAGCCGCATCAGGATTTCTGCCTAACAATTCATTCAGCCTCGATTTGTTTTTCAGAATCTCATTTTCCTGCTGTATCAGTTGTGCGCTGTCGGCATTCATATCTACTTTGGTTTGCAGCACTGCCAGTTCGCTTGACGAGCCTAACCTGAATTTCGCTTCCGCTACTTTTTTTCTTTCAGCAGAAAGCAATAAGGCATTTTTAATTACATCTGCGTATTGCTGCTGAAAATATATGGCATAGTAAGTATTAATGACTTGTGAAACCGTATTTTCAACCGAAAAACGAAACTGCGCATTACTCAAATCCACCTGTGTTCCTAATTGCTTTTTCCTGATAAACATTCTTGCTCCGTCAAATATTGTCCAGTTAAGCTGAAGATTAGGGTTGATAGTGGTAGAGCGTGCATTATCACCTTGAACCGACCTGCCGTCAAAAAAATCCTGCCGTGTATCGAATATCGAATTGTTGTTGCCAAAATTAGCATCTAACGAAGGCAGCATACCAGCATTGCCTGCCCTGTTATTATTACCCGAAACAGCTATTTCATTTTTAGCCAGAAGAATATCATAGTTTTTTTCCAAAGCGATTTGAACGGCTTCATCAAGCGTTAATGTTTGGGCATTTAGGTTCGAAGGCTGAAAAAGCAAAAAAGCAAAAATAAGTATTGCCGCCACCTGCCCCGCCTGAATACCGATGTTCGATTTTTTATGCTCTTTCGACAAATAAGTATATAGTGCAGGAATTACATACAGCGTTAATGCCAAAGAAAACAGCAAGCCCCCGATAATTACAGTGCCCATAGGCACACGGCTTTTTGAAGCTGCGCCTAAAGCCAAAGCAATAGGCATTGCTCCTAAAACGGTAGCCATACTGGTCATTAAAATAGGACGGAAACGCTGGGCTGCCGCACCCACTGCCGCATCTCTTACCGATGCGCCTCGCTCTTTTAACTGATTGGCAAATTCAACAATAAGAATTCCGTTTTTTGTAACAATACCTACCAGAACAATAATACCGATTTGCGAAAAAATATTCAGCGTTTGCCCGAGCAGGTACAGTGACAGCAACGCCCCCGCTAAAGCCAAAGGCACGGTAAACATAATAGTAAACGGGTCTATATAGCTTTCAAACTGTGCCGCTAATGCCAGATACACCAGCGCGAGTGCAAGCAGGAAAGCAAACATCAAACTGCTGCTGCTTTCTTTAAAATCTTTTGCCGCTCCCGATAAAGAAGTAGAAAAAGATTCGTCTAAAACTTGGGCTGCAATTTCGTCCATTGCATCAATGCCCTGCCCAAGTGTAATGCCCGTTGCAGGCGAGGCAGAAACCGTTGCCGAAACATATCTGTTGTAGCGATACAGTTGTGGCGGACTGCTTTGTTCGGCTAACTTAACAAGGTTATCTAACTGAACCAGTTCGCCTTTGTTGTTCCTGATATTTACCGAGCTTAAATCAAGCGGCTCATCACGGTTATCACGGCTTGCCTGCCCGATTACCTGATATTGTTTTCCCTTGAAAATAAAATACCCGAAGCGTTGCCCTGAAAAATACAACTGCAATGTTTCGGCAATATCGCGCACGGTAATACCTAAAGCTCTTGCGCGTTCCCTGTCAATTTCGACAGACAGTTCAGGCTTATTGAATTTCAGGTTTAAATCAACCACCTGAAACGCGGGATTTTGCTGCGCCTGTTGCATAAATTCGGGTATCGCTTCTTTCAGCTTATCGAAAGAAGGCGCTTGAATAACATACTGAATGGGTAATCCGCCACGCCTGTCTCCGCCAATGGTTTGTTCCTGCGACACGAATGTCCTTGCAAACGACATTTGTTTGAACTTGGCAGTGAGTTCATCAACTATCTGCTGCTGCGATTTTTCTCTTTCAGCAACAGGAACCAAAGCGACACGGGCAAAGCCGCTGTTCACTGCCGTGTTTGCCCCGAAACTTGGCGCAGTTACGGTGAGGGCGGTTTTCTTTTCGGGCGTGGCATCTAACACGCGCATCACATCTTGCACATATTCGTCCATCAGTTCAAATGAAACGCC
>CAYSGX010000202.1:5673-5953 GCA_964430605.1 uncultured Chitinophagaceae bacterium | reverse complement strand
AGTTTGCCTTGCTTTAAATATTCTTTGTTTACGTCAGTAATTTCATATTCACCACGTGCAGAAGGTTTCAGGTTTTTGGCAATTTCTACTACGCTGTTGTTGTAAAAATATAAGCCCGGTACTGCATAGTTGGATTTCGGATTTTGGGGTTTTTCTTCTATGGAAAGAGCCGTCATGTTTTCATCAAAATCAACCACACCATATCTTTCAGGATCGGAAACATGATAAGCGAAAATAACCCCACCTTCGGGATTGGTTAAGCCTTCTAACATTTTACCTA
>CAYSGX010000202.1:2632-5663 GCA_964430605.1 uncultured Chitinophagaceae bacterium | reverse complement strand
TAAAACCAACGCCACATTATCGCTGCCAATAAATTTTTCGCCAATAACAAATGCCTGTGCCAAGCCGTTAGGTACTTCCTGCACGGCATAAGAAAAACGGCAGCCGTATTTTTTGCCATCGCCCAACAGTCTTTCAAAATGCGGCAAGTCGTGTGGCGTAGAAATAATCAGAATTTCGTTAATGCCTGCCATCATTAAAACCGACAAGGGATAATATATCATCGGCTTATCGTAAATGGGCATTATTTGTTTGCTGATAGCGTAAGTAATGGGGTATAATCGGGTTCCTGAGCCTCCTGCAAGAATAATTCCTTTCACAGTTTTAGTTTTTTGCAGTGCGAAAATAGCTTTTTAATAACACTTAAAAGAAGATATATCGTTGACCTTAATATAATTACAGATGTTTTTTAACAAACAGACAAAATATTTAAACATATTTGAGGTTTATATTGCTGCTTGAAAAAGATATTAGTCATACAAACTGCTTTTATTGGCGATGCTATTTTGGCAACAGGCGTTTTAGAGAAGCTGCACAAGCGTTATGCCGAAGCAGAAATACATTTCCTGGTTAGAAAAGGCAATGAATCTTTATTTGAAAACCATCCGTTTTTAAAGCAGGTTTTGGTTTGGGATAAATCGAAAAAATACAGCGATTTATGGCGATTGCTACAGGTAATCAGAAAAGAAAGTTTTGATGTAGCCATTAATTTACAACGCTTTGGCACAACAGGTTTGCTTACCGCTTTTTCAGGTGCAACCAGAACCATAGGCTTTCAAAAAAATCCTTTTTCTTTTTTATTTTCTGAAAGCTATGCCCACGAAATACAAAATGGCAAGCATGAAATTGAGCGTAATCACGAGTTAATAAAAAACATTACCGATAACAATTTTGAAAAGCCACGGCTTTATCCTTCTGAAAAAGATATAAACGTAATTTCAAAATATATTGAAAATCCTTTTGTTTGTTTGGCTCCGGCTTCGGTTTGGTTTACCAAGCAACTCCCCGAAACAAAGTGGATTGAGCTGATTAACAAAACAAATTCAGCCTGTAAAATTTATATATTGGGCAGTAAAGTCGATAACGGTTTAGCACAACGCATTATGAGTGCTGCTGCAAATAAAAATGTAGAAAATCTCTGCGGAAAAATTTCTTTGCTGCAATCAACCGCTTTAATGAAACAAGCAGTGATGAACTATGTGAACGATTCTGCACCATTGCATTTGGCAAGTGCGGTGAATGCTCCCGTAACTGCGTTCTTTTGTTCTACCATTCCTGAATTTGGTTTCACTCCGATTTCAGACAACAGCATTATTATTGAAACTGAAACAAAGCTAACCTGCCGTCCCTGCGGACTGCACGGAAAAAGAATCTGCCCCGAAGGGCATTTTAAATGCGGGAGAACGATTGATATTTATGCTGTTGTCAACACTTAATTTTCTAACTTTACGCTCCTTATTAACAAAACATAGGCTTGTCAGAACAATACAAAATATCATTACCTCAGTTTGAAGGCCCATTCGACCTTTTATTGTTTTTCATTGAGCGCGATGAATTAGATATTTACGACATTCCTATTGCTAAAGTAACCGATGATTTTGTGGCATACCTGCATCAGATGGATGATGTAGATATTGAACTGGCAAGTGAATTTTTATTGGTAGCCGCGACATTAATGCGCATTAAAGCCAAAATGCTGTTGCCGAGAAAAGAAATTGATGAAACAGGTAATGAGGTTGATCCGAGAAAAGAATTAGTTGAAAAATTGATTGAGTATCGTAAATATAAAGGCGTGCTCGATGAGCTGCAATGGATGGAACAAGAGCGGCAGAAAATGTTCAGAAGAGGAAACAGCGTTGCCGATGCTATTGCCATTCAGAAAGAACATGAAAAAGAAGCCGAGTTGCATTCTTTAACCATGTTTAAGTTGCTGGAATCTTTTCAGAAGGTGTTAAAGCGTTTTGAAGAAGCACAGAACAAGCCGCAGCACGTAGTTATAAAATATGCCTACACTATTGCCGATGAAAAATCTGCGTTGCAAAGCGCATTAAAAATTAAAAAGCCAAGCGAATTTTCTGAAATTTTCAACGACTGCAAAGACCGCATTCATGCTATTTTCCGTTTTTTGGCTTTATTAGAATTGGTGCAGTTGGCTTTCGTTCATATTGAAGAAACGGAAGGTATTAATCAGTTTTCAGTAAGGCTCACTACTGAAGAAGAAAGAATACAAAATCTTGCAGAAAAAAATCAGGAAGAAACACCTGCTTCAGAATAAACTCATCTGTTCTTCCGCCAAAAGTTTAAAAGTTTTTCGGTGATGAATACATGCCCCGAACGAAGCAATAGCCGCTCTGTGGGCTTTGGTAGGGTAGCCCATATTTTCATTCCATTTATAGTGCGGAAAATATTCATGCAGATTTTCCATCAGTTCATCGCGGTATGTTTTGGCAAGAATTGAAGCTGCCGCAATGCTTAAATAAGTGGCATCGCCCTTTATGATACAATGATGCGGAATGTTACCGAAAGGCTTAAAACGGTTGCCGTCAACCAAAATCAGTTCAGGGATAGTTTTAAGTTGTGCCAATGCAAGGTGCATACCATGAATTGACGCATTCAGAATATTGATTTCATCAATTTTTTCGGGCGGTACAACAGCCACCGCAACACTTACCGCAACACTTTCTATTTCAAGTCTTAATTCGTTTCTTGTTTTTTTGGAAAGCTGTTTGGAATCGTTGAGTATTTTGTTTTTGTAGTTCGAGGGAAGAATCACTGCGGCAGCCACCACAGGTCCTGCCAGACAGCCCCTTCCTGCTTCATCAGTACCCGCTTCAATTTTATTCTTAGTGTGGAAGGATTTCAGCATTTACCAAATTCTATTAACATCATAGCTGTCAAAAACATTATCACTGCTTACCAGTGTGTAGCCGTTAGTTAAACATTCTGCGGCAATAATCCTGTCAAATGGGTCTTTGTGAATAAAGGGCAGCGTAGCGATTTTTACAATGCTGTTTAACGAAACAGGAATAATAG
>CAYSGX010000202.1:0-2622 GCA_964430605.1 uncultured Chitinophagaceae bacterium | reverse complement strand
TAGAGATTCCATTGTCCTGAAAGTGTATTGCTAATTGTTCCAAAGGAATATTAAGTTTTAGTTTTCCTAAACTTATTTTTATTGCCATTTCCCAAAAGGAAGCGATACTGATAAATTTTATATTCTCGTCTGACTCTATGAACTGCTTTGCGACAACTGTTAACGAAGCGTCATTTTCTGCAAACCAAATAACAGCATTTGTATCAAGCAGCACATTCATAAATTAGCGGTAGTCTTTAAAATCATCTTCCAGTTCATCATAAAAGCCGTCTTTTATTTCAAAAGTGCCTTTTAGGAATCCTGCTTTTAAAGGTTTTTTTGGGGGAGGCTGAATTTTATTTTTCTGAAACAGAAATTCCATAAAATCAATTATTTCCTGCTTTAAATTATCAGGAAGCAAATTGTATCTGAATAAAACTAATTGTTCAAATTTTCCCATTATGAAAAATTGTATCTAAAGATAGTTAAACTAATTTACTTTCAGAAACAATAATGCCGTCTTCATCGCTGTAGATAAAATTGCTCGGCTTGAATACGATACCTGCAAAATGCACAGGAACGTTGACTTCTCCCTGTCCTTTTTTGATACTTTTGAAAGGATGTGTACCTAATGCTTTTACGGCAATGTTCATTTCGTTTATATCTGCCGAATCGCGGATTGCGCCATAAATCAGCACTCCGTTCCAGTTGTTTTTCTCAATCAGCGATGCTACATTATCGCCCATTAAAGCACAGCGCAGTGAACCTCCGCCATCTACCACCAATACTTTTCCTGTGCCGTCTTTTTCCAGTTCGGCTTTCACCAAAACATTGTCTTCAAAAACTTTCACGGTAACAATTTCGCCATGAAATTTTGGCAGCTTGCCGTAGCGTTTAAAAATATTATCGGCAACTTTTAAATGGTCTGAATGAATATCAGATAAATCGGCTGTTTTAAATGGCATATCGTTTTTCTTTTCAGCGAAAATAATACCTCAATCTTTATTTATGTTATACCAGTTTATATTTCTCGAAAGATACATAACTGTTGCCAACACCACGAATAATCCTATGCTGCCAATAAGCAAAGCATAATCCTGCTGCTGTAAGGTAACAAACATAAAACCGTACAACATTACCAATACCAAAAATAAAATACCTGTAAGCAATTTGCTGTTAAAAATACTTGCCGAATAGAATGTAATCATGCCTATGATTCCTATACAACTAATTAAATACGCCCAATTGAAATTGATATGTTCTGAAAGAGAAACCAGTAATGTATAAAACAACGTCAATGCAAGTCCCACCAAAATGTATTGAAAAGGGTGAATACGTTTTTTGTTAAGAATTTCTACAAAAAAGAAAATCAGAAAGGTCAGCGAAATAAACATAACAGCATATTTTGCCGAACGCATTGATTTCTGATATTGGTCAACAGGAAGCAAAAGATTTACGCCAAAAGAAGAGTCATAAACATTGTGTGCAGCGCCTATCCAGTGTTGCGGATAATTCCTGTTTAGATGCAACACTTTCCATTCCGCATTGAATCCTTTATCGCTTACTTCTCTTGATTCAGGAAGAAATGCTCCATCAAAACTTGGATTATTCCAGTCAGAAGACACAGCTACTTTTGTTTCCTTTCCCAAAGGAATAAAGTTCAGGTTTTTACTTCCGTTTATATTTAAAGCAAATGAAAATGAATAGGGCGAAGAACTGTTTGGTTCAACTGCTACATTGCAACTGACTCCTGATGATGAAATGTTTTTAGTGTTAATGCCCGGATTTAAAGTGTTGTTTGTTCCGTTCCAGTTTATGGCAATGCTTTCTCTTATCCCTCTCATATCAGGTATTCCTATTGATATGAAAGCATCTTCCCATGAAATTTCTGCATCATTCAGATTTAAGGTACTTGCCGATAACGGAACAAATGTTCCCGAAAAATTCAGTTTCGAATTATAAACCACAACTTCATAAATTCCTCTGTAACGCTTTTCAGGGTTGACGTTGCCGCTAATATCCAACTTGTCGGGCAAAATATGCACATAATCTTTTGTTACGGTTATTTTGCCATTTGCATCAACAAAACTTTTTTTGAAGGGTATGTTTAATACAGGTCCAACAATTGTTTGTTCGTACCCCCATTTAGAACTTATTTCGCGAATGGTGCTCTCTCTCGCATTTTCTCTTTCATAAATCAGCGATTGTATCATTGAGCCGGGAATGAGCAGAATTAAAATCAGAAAAGCAATAGATGCCAGTTTTATTGTAACCGAATTAGAAATTTTTTCATTCAGTCTTTCAAAAAAGGAAGGCGATTGGTTAGATTCCATGAGTGTTGTTTTAATGCTGCTAAAGAAACGTATATTTTTTCAAAAATTGTAAGCATTTTAATATTTAAACAATTTTAACAGGAAAGAACAAAACTATATTGCACTATTTTTACCACCCGATAATTCTTCATTCTTGAGCCTCATTAAAAAACTTGCGAAGCAAACAGCCGTTTATGGTTTAAGCACCATTGTGGGCAGGGCATTAAATTATTTGCTTGTGCCGCTTTATACCCGTGTTTTTTTGCCTGCGGAATATGGTGTGGTAACAGAGTTGTATGCGTTTGTAGGGTTCTTTATTGTGCTGTTTACT
>CAYSGX010000201.1:0-5963 GCA_964430605.1 uncultured Chitinophagaceae bacterium | reverse complement strand
TAAAAGACTCAATACAATGGGTTTGAAGAAAATTGCAAAAAGTGGTGTGTTGTTTACTTTTTCCTGCTCGCAGGTAGTCGATAGAGAATTATTTTACAACACCATTACTGCGGCCGCTATTGAAGCTAAAAGAAATGTGCGGGTAATGCACCATCTAAACCAACCTGCCGACCATCCGGTAAATATTTTTCACCCCGAAGGACATTATTTAAAAGGCCTGGCATTATATGTGGAATAGCGCACAACATTTTTTAACTTTTCAGCAAACACTGCCTGCCCGCAACTAAATGTTAAATCTATATTTTTGTAACACTCAAAAAATATCCGCATGAAAAAATTTACTGCTGTCGCTTTGTTGTTTATATGCTTTTTTTGCTTCGGAAAATTATCTTTTGCACAAGGCTATGAAATCAAAGTAAAGATTAATAACCTGAAGAAAAATGATACTATTTTATTGGCCTACCACATGGGCACTCAGAAATATATCAGAGACACTGCCATTTTAGATGATAAACTTACAGGAGTATTTAAAGGAAAAGAAAAACTTTCCGGTGGTATATATTTAGTGGTGTTGCCAAATAAAACCTACTTTGATGTTATTGTAAGCGAGCAAAAGTTTTCTATTGAAAACGACACGGCCGATTTTGCAAAAAACTTTGTAAGCACAGGATCGCCCGAGAATAAAATATTTTATGAAGACCTGAGATTTATTGCCGAAAAAGCGAAACAACGTGGCGATTTAGATGCTGAGAAAAAAAATGAAAAAACTTCTGAAACACGTAAGAAAGCTATTGATGAAGCGTTGAAAAAAATTGATACTGATGTAAAAGAGTATCGTGCAAACATTACTAAAAACCACCCCCAATCATTTTATGCCAAAGTATTGAAGATGATGGAAGACATTCAGATTCCTGATGCACCAAAAGATGAAAACGGAAATATTACCGATTCTACTATTCAATACCGCTACTACAAAGAACATTATTTCGACAATATAGACTTCGCTGACGACAGGTTATTACGCACCCCTATTCTGCATGGAAAAGTGATGTATTATATTGAAAAAATGACCCCACAATCGCCCGATTCTATTAATGTCGCATTAGATGTTGTTTTAGCAAAAGCTAAACCCAATAATGAAATGTTTAAGTTTTGGCTTATTGATTTGCTGAATTTTTATGCCAAATCAAACATTATGGGCTTTGATGGCGTGTATGTTCATTTAGTAGAAAACTATTACGCTAAGGGCTTAGCCAACTGGACTGATGAAGCCGATTTATACAGGATAACAGATCGTGCGAAGAAACTGAAACCAACCCTGATTGGACAGGTTGCCCCAAAGCTGTTATTGATGGATCAATATGGTAAGTATCAGGATATGTATGCGATTAAATCGCCTTACACGCTGTTATTTATTTACGACCCCGATTGCGGCCATTGCAAAAAAGAAACGCCAAAATTTTTAGAGGCTTATCATAATATAAGAGCTAAGGGTATTGATTTAAAAGTATTTGCCGTTAGTACCGAGCATTTAGTTGACGGGCAAGATTCAACCGGAATGCCTAAGTATAAAACCAAAGAATCTGAAGTAAATAAGTGGCCCAATTTCATCAAAGAATTTAAAATTGAAGAATGGATTAATGTTGCCGATTTATACTTACAAAATAACTTCCGAGAAGTGTATGACATTAGCAGCACACCGAGAGCCTTCTTGTTAGATAAAGACAAAAAAATCATCGCCAAGCGTTTTGGTGCCGAGCAGTTTGAGCAGTTGATGGACGACTTTTATAACCGCGACAATAAAAAGTAAGACAATAATTTACGAAACGAAATCTACGGGATATTGGATCACATACTGCCGCCAAACAGAAAGTCGATATTGGTGTGTTTAATATTAAACCGCTCGCTCAGGTGTTTATTGGTAAGGCAGCCTTTATAAATATATACGCCATGACGGGAAGTGTGGTCGTAAAAAAACAATTTATCTAACCCGCCCAACTCACTTGATTTCAACAAGCGCGAACTCAAAATATTGCTCATGGCATAAGAGGCTGTGCGGGCCACGCGCGAGGCAATATTGGGCACACAGTAATGAATTACATCGTACTTCTTAAACGTTGGGTTTTGGTGAGAAGTAACTTCAGAGGTTTCAAACACCCCGCCCTGGTCTATGCTCACATCAATAATTACTGCCCCTGGTTTCATCATCGATACAATTTCTTCGGAAACAATAATGGGTGTGCGGCCACTTTCAGAATGAATGGCGCCTACCACTACATCGGCATCTTCCAGTTCTTTTTGCAGCACATCGGGGTAAAAGGCAGAGGTAAAAAGTCTTCTGCCAACATTATTCTGAAGGCGCATGAGTTTGTAAATATTATTGTCAAATACTTTTACCGATGCCCCTAAACCCAGCGCAGCCCTGATGGCAAACTCGCCCACTACACCTGCGCCCAATACCACAATATTGGCAGGCGGCACACCCGAAATTCCGCCTAAAAGCAAGCCTTGTCCGTTTTTGGTACTGTTCAGCAATTCACCTGCAATTTGTATGGCGCTACTACCCGCAATTTCGCTCATAGAGCGCACAAAAGGAAAACTTCCGGCTTCGTCTTTTATGTATTCTAAAGCCAGTGCCGTTACTTTTTTCTGCATGAGCTTATTGATAAAAGTATCTTTTAAAGTAGGCAAATGAATAGGCGAAACCAATATCTGGTTCATCTTCAGCAGTTCCATTTCTTCTTCCGAAGGCGGAGCCACTTTCAGAATAATTTCAGCTTCAAATACTTTTTTGGCATCATAAACAATTTCAGCGCCTGCTTCAGAATAATCTTTGTCTTTGAAGTGCGCGCCTTCACCTGCTTTTGTTTCGAGTAAAACACGATGCCCATTCGCCACTAAAACATCAACCGCATCGGGGGTTAAAGGCACACGGTTTTCCTGAAAAGCTTTTTCTTTAGGAATGCCTATATACAATTGATGTTTCCTGATATTAATTTGTGCAGGAGCTTCCACTGGCGACAGACCAAACTGGGCGGCATACCCCGATCCTGAAAATGGTTTCTCAAATTCGTTCATGGCAGGTTAATAGTTATAGTTCTTTCAGTTGGTGAAATGGTTTCAAAACAGAGGCTAACGGTATTTTCGGGAAGCAATGCTTCAATAACCTGCGGCCATTCTATAAATATAAGACAATCTTCTTCATTCAAATAATCTTCTATGCCAATATTTAAGGCCTCTTCAATATTTTTCAGCCTGAATAAATCGGCATGATAAATTTTAGTGCCGTTTTTGGCATAATACTCGTTAATGAGCGCGTAAGTAGGGCTTGAAACAGGTGTTTCGCATTCCAGATATTCGCAGAGGGCTTTTATGAAAGTAGTTTTGCCCGTGCCCATTTCGCCATACAACACAAATATCTCGTAAGAACCAATTTCAGAAATAATTTTTTTAACTACAGCTTCAATATCTGATAAAGTGTAGGTTATAATTTCTGATTTCATGGGGCGTAACATTAAAAAGCCCGTTGAATATTATTCAACAGGCTTCAAAATTAAAAGCATTTTTACAAAATCAGGAAGAGATTTCCTCATTTTAGGTACTTTATTTTTTAATTGTTCTCTAAAAACTTTATTTCTTCTTCTAAAGAAAAAGGGCGGTAAGCCGAAGTAGCTACCGCCCGGTTTAGATTGATGCTGCTGTGGTATTAATCTACCAAAATATTTTTTGAAGCTACGCCTTCTGTTGTTTTAACACGAACAGCGTAAATGCCTTTTGGTAAATTGCTGATATCAACTTGTGTAGCATATTGATTTTGTATCGCTGTTGTTTCAGCATAAACTGTTCTTCCTGTGAAATCGAAAACAGATACTTCTATAGCACCGCTCTTACCTGTATTTACAGTAAGGTTAAAAACACCGTTGGTTGGGTTGGGGTACATAGAAAGTTCAACAGCGTTTGTTTTGTTTAATAGAGAAGTGATAGTCCTGCATGGGTCGCCCGGTTCGATTACATCTAAAGAGTAACTGAAACCTAAAGAAGACAACTGTGATAATGGCACAACTGTATCGCCATCAAATAAAGTAGGAATTGGTGTACCGCTCAAATAAACGTTTCCGTCAAAATTTAGTGGATAGTTACCTACAGCATCGGTAGTAGTGCCGGTAAGATTAACACAGCCATTGCTGCCACCTTCTATTACTCCGGTGTTAGGATTGATAGCATAGCTGATAGAAGTAGGCATGTCCAAGATATCATTGATTACCACAGAATCAATAGTGAGAGTAATAATTCCTTGAAAAGAATAAGTAGCAGGCACAGAAATCTGAATAACCCGGTCATAATCTACTGTTCTTTGAATACATGGCAAATCTTCGGGAGCAGGTGATAGAAAATCAGTGTTATTTTGATCAATAACACACTGTGCGCTAACACCAAAAGATGCTATCGCTACAAAGAAAAATGTGGTTAGTTTTTTCATAAAAGTTTAAGTTTTGGTTTTTAATATTAATTCGGCAATAAAATTCGCTCCTTTTTGTGTGAATACAAAACTACAGTATTAACAATAGTATAAATAAGTGTTCACAATAGTTATACTCCCCCACCCTCCGCTCACATCTTGCAAGTATCTACTCATCTTGCCTCCGGCATAAAAAACTTTATCCTGAAAAAACGCTATTAAGAAACCTTATAAACCTTGCCCGGCAGCGATTTTACGGCTCCTTTAAATTCAAGATTTAGAAGATTAGAAGCTACTTCACTCGATGACAATTGAGATTGCAGCACTATTTCGTCTATACGCATTTCGCCTGTTGTTTTCAACAAATCGAAAACTTGTTTTTCAGCATCGGTTAGGTCTATTAATAACTCATGTTGCTTTGGCTTAGTGGCATGTTTACTTTTCCAGCCTAATATTTCGGGAAGCTCTTCCGCATCATCTAACAAAGCGGCTTTGTTGGTTTTGATTAAAAAATTGCAACCCTGTGAATAGGGTTTGTCAATGTTTCCCGGTACGGCAAACACATCTTTATTGTAAGAGTCGGCTAATTCAGCAGTAATTACCGAGCCACCTTTGGGCTTGGTTTCTATAACAACAGTAGTATCTGAAATACCTGCCACAATTCTGTTGCGTGCCGGGAAATTGCCGGGCACAAATTTGGTTTTAGAAGGAAAATCGGTTAGTAAGCCGCCATGGGCTACCATTTGTTTGGCGATGCTTTTATGTTGTGCCGGATATAAAATATCTAAGCCGTGCGCCAACACGCCAATAGTGGGCAAGCCCACTTCAACACATTTTTTATGCGCACAAATATCTATACCATAAGCCAGACCGCTCACCACTAAAACATTATAAGGCGCTAAAGTTTCTATCAGCTTTTCACAAACCGATTTGCCATAATCAGTTGCATTTCGTGTGCCTACTATGCTAATAATTTTAGTATTGTTCAAATCTATATTTCCCAAGTAATAGAGTATGAAAGGCGCATCGTAGCAGTGTAACAATCGCTGCGGATAATTTTTATCGGTATAAAAGAGCGTTTGGATTTTATGTTTTTCTATAAAGCGCAGTTCTTCTTCAGCCTTTGTTAACGCTTCTGTTTTGCTTTCAATAATCAGATTGGCAAATTTCTCTCCCACCCCGGGAATTTTACCGAGCCTTGTTTTGCTTGCATTAAAAACCGCCTCTGCTCCACCACAATAACTTATCAGGTTTCGGGCTCTAATATCGCCCACGCCCTGCAAAAAGGATAAGGCTACTTTATACAGCAAGTCTTGATTCATAGATTGCTAAAATAGAACGAATTACGCTAACCCCGATATGGCTTAAAAGTTTTCCGCAGATTGCCGGATAAGGGAAATATTACAAGTTGTTTCAGACAGCAGCAGTTTTGTATTCGGGTTACAAATTCTGTGATATGGGGCTCAGGTTTTTAATCATATCCAAATGGAATTACTGATTGAAG
>CAYSGX010000200.1:0-5971 GCA_964430605.1 uncultured Chitinophagaceae bacterium | reverse complement strand
ATCCAAAGCCATTGTACTGAAACCAAAGAAAGGAGATATGCTGATTTTTACCACCAACTTTAAACCCGAAAAAGGAACAAAAGGATATTATCGGGTAAATATGAAACACGGAGTAAGCGAAGTGAAATCGGGAGAAAGATATACTTTGGGCATTATTTTTCACGATGCTTTAAGTTAGTAGTGATAAGGCACAGCGAAATATCCGACAACGATTTACGAAGTAAAATCAAGCAACAGAAAATCCGTTTTGGTGGCAATCGTAAACTGAAAATTTACGGAACTTTATCGTGTACTTCGGGCAAGAAAATGAAAAGGGAAAACAGGGTTTTCTTTACTGACGAAAAAGAGGCAGTTCAGAATAATTACAGACCTTGCGGACATTGTATGAAACAAAAATATCAGAAATGGAAGAATGAAACTATTTGATGACATCACAGACAAAGCAAAAAATGCCCTTTTGTTATTGACGAAAAATAATTATTTTCCTATTTTTAGTCAATAAAACGTATCTTTACTGTAAACATAAGTAAATGATAACACGGGAAACATACCTGCAAAAACTGCGTCAGCTTAAAGACCAGAATGTAATTAAAGTGATTACGGGAATAAGGCGTTGCGGTAAGTCCATGCTTTTGGAAGCCTTTAAAAGGGAACTGATTGAAAGCGGTATCTCTTCCCGGAATATTATTTTCCTGAATTTTGAAGAAAGGGAAAACCTGCATTTAACCGATTGGACTACGCTGTATGACGAAATCATAAAAAGGGTAAAAACCGATAAGAAATACTATGTTTTTTTGGACGAAGTACAGTTGGTAAATGATTTTGAAAAACTCATCAACAGCCTGTTCACCAAAAAACAGATTGACCTGTACGTTACAGGTTCAAACGCTTATTTGTTGAGCAGCGAATTGGCTACGCTTTTAACAGGCAGATACATCGCTATAAATGTACAACCTTATTCTTTTCGGGAATATGCTTTGGCATACAAAGAAGAAAAAAATACCGACCGTCTTTTTCGTCAATACATCAATACAAGCAGTTTTCCCGAAGCAGTTACTCTTGCTCAAAACAACGAAAATCTGGCAAACGATTATCTGCAATCCATTTACGATACCGTTATCATAAAAGACATTGCCCAACGCTACAAGCTGCGGAATATCTACAATCTGCATCGTGTTATCAGTTTCGTATTCGACTCGGTAGGTTCGTATATTTCGCCTACCAACATTGCCACGGAACTCAACAAAAATTCACAAAAAAAAATATCACACAACACCATTATCAAATACCTGGATTTTTTGACCAAATCCTATATTCTGTACCCCGCTCCACGATACGACATTAAGGGTAAAGAATTGCTGACCACCAACGAGAAATATTATGTAGTGGATTTGGGATTACGAAACATTACGGCAACCAATAAATACGATACCGATTTGGGACATAAACTCGAAAACGTAGTGTATTTTGAATTATTAAGGCGGGGCGGAAAGGTGTATGCAGGAAAAAACAACGACAAAGAAATTGATTTTGTAGTACAAAAGCCCAATAACGAAAGGGAATATTATCAGGTTGCCTTTACTGTTAATGACGAAAAAATATACAAAAGGGAAATTTCGGCATTTAGCAATATTAAAGACAATTATCCGAAATACCTTTTGACCCTTGATTTTGATAATACAAGCATAGACGGCATCCAAAAACTGAACGTAATTGACTGGCTGTTGCAATAAAAAATGCAGATGAATGAACATATCAGAAATGGATTTATTTGAAAACATCACAGACAAAACAAAAAATTGGGTGTCAAAAGACGGAACGGTAAACTATTACGGAAAATTATTTACAACCATAGAAGCCAATTATTACTTTGACAAATTGCTTAGCACTATTGAGTGGCGAAATGACGAAGCAATTATCTTCGGCAAGAAAATTATTACCAAACGCAAAGTAGCGTGGTATGGCGACAAACCTTTTGAATACACTTATTCCAACACAACAAAATATGCCTTGTCGTGGACAAAGGAATTATTGGAGTTGAAAACACTGATAGAAAAAGAAACAGACGAAACGTTTAATTCCTGTTTGCTGAATTTGTATCACAACGGAGAAGAAGGAATGGCGTGGCACAGTGACGGAGAAACCGACTTGAAGAAAGACGGAGCAATCGGTTCATTAAGTTTTGGAGCAGAACGAAAATTTGCATTTAAGCACAAACAGACCAACGACAAAGTAGAATTGATTTTAGAACACGGAAGCCTTTTAGTAATGAAAGATACTACACAGACATTTTGGTTACATCGGCTTCCGCCAACCAAATTCATCACAAAACCAAGAGTAAACCTGACATTCAGAACGATTATACATTAACCCAAGCTCCGAACCGGACTATTACAGATATGCTTTCGGTATTAAAACTCACCCATACACCGCAGCTACTTTTTTCTGCATCGCTTTTTGATATTTAGTATTGGCAAACAAGCCATTAATGCGCAATTCGAAATAAGAACGAAAAGCTTGCTGCAACGATAAATTATTCTCGTTTAAAAAATCGGGATCAGAGATGGCCTCAAAAAACAGCTTGTCGTTAATTACTAAAATTGCAGGCTCAATATTGTTAAAGTATGCTTCTTCAATACCTTTCCGGTAAAATTCTTTCAGCACATTAGCAGCCATGTTTCTGAAAAATTCTACACGCTTCCACAATTCAGGATGCAGGTGTTTTAAATCAGTTAAAAACTCATTCGATATATCAGAAATTTCGTGATAAAAAATATGAATAGCCGATAAATATCTATCTAAAAAAGGTAACTTATCATTAAATAAATCAGTTTGAAAAGAGCCGATTTGTTCCAGTTTTAAATCTAAAGCATATTGCAATAAAGCTTCCCGCGATGAAAAGTGTTTATACAAAGTAGCCTTACTTACATTCAGCGTAGCGGCAATTTCATCCATATTAAACTTCTTCAGCCCATTCTTTAAATATACAGGTATTAATTGCGCTACCCATCTTTTTCTGGTTTCAGGATTTTCTCTGCGCTCTTTATCTATCGGCTTTCTTCCCATAATAAAAAATATGTTATAAACTTTTTTAGCAAAAATAGTTTACTTATTCAGAAATCTTTATAAATTAGCTTTATAAAATTCAGAAACATGTCTAAAGCAATTAACAAAGCATGGCATCAATGGAAATATTTACTGGCATATATGCTGCCATTAGCAACCTATAACGCATTGTATGCCGAAGGAATATGGACATTTTACACTGTATTTCTGGCCTTTTTTGTATTGCCTTTAATGGAAATGTTTTACAGTGGCACTATCGAAAACTTTACCAAGGCCGAAGAAGAAAAAGAAAAACATAAATGGCTGTACGATGCTTTAATATATCTTAACGTGCCATTGCAATATGGCTTGCTGGTTCTTTTTTTAAGCAGAATCAGTTTGCCGAATTTAACCGCATTAGAAATTACCGGCATGATAACCAGCTTTGGTATTTGTTGCGGAGTAATAGGCATTAACGTTGCGCACGAACTGGGGCACAGAAGAAAACAATATGAAATTATAATGGCTAAAATGCTTTTGGCAACAACGCTATACATGCACTTTTATATTGAGCACAATCGCGGGCATCACAAAAATGTATCTACACCACTTGACCCCGCTACTTCCCGCAGGGGAGAAAATATTTATTTCTTTTGGTTTCGCTCAATTACAGGTAGTTATAAAGGCGCGTGGAAGCTGGAAAATAACCGCTTGAAAAAAGAAGGAAAAAACTGGTTTTCGCTGCACAATGAAATGTTGCGTTTTCATATTATTCAGCTAAGCTTGTGCGTAGCCATATTGGGTATTTTTGGCGGCTTTGCCTTGTTAGCATTTTTCGGAAGTTCATTTTTCGGTTATTTACTTTTAGAATCGGTAAACTATATTGAACACTACGGTTTGCAACGTAAAGAAACCATGCCGGGCGTGTATGAGAAATGCCTGCCTATTCACTCCTGGAATTCAAATCACGATTTAGGCAGAATAATGTTGTATGAGCTTACCCGCCATTCCGACCATCATTATTTAGCCAGCAGGAAATATCAGGTATTAAGGCATTTCGACCAAAGCCCGCAATTACCAACAGGCTATCCGGGCGCAATTGTTTTAGCTACTATTCCGCCTCTATGGTTTAAAATAATGAATAAGCGTGTAGATAAATTTAACAATGAATTAAATAGAAATATTTCATCGGTGGCAGCATAAAAATTATTCAGCACTAAAGGGTATCGACTGTGCCGCAATCCAGGCTTCTGTCCATGCAGCCTGAAAATTAAAGCCTCCGGTAACGGCATCAACATTTAACACTTCTCCCGCAAAGTACAAACCATTATGCAATTTGCTTTGCATAGTTTTAAAATCTACTTCGGAAAGTTTAATGCCGCCACAGGTAACAAATTCTTCTTTAAAAGTGCTTTTACCATTAACCTGATATATAGCGCCACTAATTTCATTAGCAAGGGCATGTAGCTCTTTCTTTGAAATATCGGCCCAATTTTTATTAGCAATGCCCACATACTCAACAATACTTTGCCACAAGCGCGAAGGTATTTCGGGAAAAGAATGATTGGTAATTTTCTGCCTGGCATTTTGCCTTTGTTGTTCACTGAAATAAGCCAAAACGGTTTCAAAATCATACGCTTCATTCCAGTTTATGGCAATGGTAAATTTATAATCGGTGCTATGCAAATGCCTTGCTCCCCATGCCGAAAGTTTCAGTACCGCAGGTCCGCTAAAACCCCAATGTGTAATCAATAATGCGCCTTGCTCTTTCAGCTTACTGCCTTCAATTTTCATTTTGGCTTTTTTCACCGCTACACCGGGAAGATTATTAATTCTATTATCGGCAACATTAAAAGTAAATAAAGAAGGCACGGGCAATTCAATACTATGACCAATATTGTCCAACAGTTTCCACATTTGCTCGCTGCTACCCGATGCAATCATAACAGCTTTCGCATACAACGATTGGCCGGTAGTAATTACTTCCCAATACTTTTTTTCTTTAGGCGGAAAAAGAGCTTTGAGGCCTTCCTGCGTATTTATTTTAATGCCATACTTCTGGCTTTCACTCAAAAAGCAATCTATAATTGTTTGTGAGCTATCTGTAACAGGAAACATTCTGCCATCAACTTCTTTTTTAATAGCAACGCCCCGCTGCTTAAACCATTCAATAGTATCGGCAGGTTGAAAACGATGAAATGCGCCCAGTAATTCTTTTGCACCGCGGGGATAAAACTTTGTTAATGCTGTAGCATCGAAACAAGCATGGGTAACATTACATCTGCCACCACCCGAAACTTTCACTTTGCCAAGTAGTTGCGTACCTTTCTCAATTATTAATACCTTGGCATTTTTGTGTAGCATGGCATAATTGATAGCAGTAAAAAAACCTGCCGCGCCACCGCCCACCACAACTAAATCGAAGACAGGATGCAATTTATGAAGCAGTCTTGTTTAATGATTTTACTTTATCTACCGAGCATGGATAATCAAACAAACAGTTGTCTTTAATAATATCGGCAACCGTGTCGGGCACCATTTCCTCCCAACCATCGGTACCCGATTTTATCATGGCAATGGCTTCATCGCTTGTAATATGTAAAATTGAAGTATTAGCGCCATCAATATCTTTCACCTTTTCATTTTCAATTAAGTAATTATAAAGTGAAATAAGTTTGGGGTCAGGTTTAAAATTTTCACAAGTATGCAGCAACTTATTTTTATCGAAAGAAGGATAAACAAGCAACGTAACATTATCGCTGAATAATGCGCCAAAAGCCTCTAATATTCCTCCTTTTAAATCGCTGTAATGTCTCTCTTCAAAAATTCTTTCCAAAGTCATTATGCCCAGTATAATTCCTATTTTCCCTTTTTTAGAAAACTGCCCCAGATAATCGGCAAGTTTATAGAATTGCGGAAAATTACT
>CAYSGX010000199.1:0-5975 GCA_964430605.1 uncultured Chitinophagaceae bacterium | reverse complement strand
GAAAGCCCGATGGCGATGGCCCGCTGGTGTCCAAGGTTTCTGTTTAAATGAATAACAGAAATGCGCTGCAATTTTTCTTCTGGCGCGGGTAAGGCAGAAAAGTCGTTAACGGCAAAAATGCTGAAACTATCGTTGGGTAATTTATGGCTGAAAAACGCACTTATTTTATCGTGCAACAATGCAAGACATTCCCAATCATTAAACACCGGAATCAGAATTATATAATTCATGCGGGTTCAAAAATAACTAAAAGCTGATTGCTGTAAGTCATTATTTAAAACAACCTGAAAAGGTTTGTTAACTTCACCAAAATTTTTCTGAAGATGCCGCTCAACACTACCACTGAACCATATTTCAAAAAAGCTTTTTGGGTAAGCGCTGCTTTAATGTTGCTCACCATGCTATGGGTGTGCAAAGACTATGGCATTACCGGTGACGAAACGCATTTGAATGCTTATAACAGAGCAGTAGTAAGCTGGTATGCTACAGGCGGAAAAGATACTACTTGTTTGAATTTGCCCATTTTTCACGATAAAGACAGAGTGCTGAAATACTATGGCGCAGGCTTTGAATTAGCCGCTGCCTTAGCCAAAAAAGTTTTACCCGTAGAAGAATATCACGCACGAAGAATTACCAATGCTTTGTTTGGTTTTGCCGCTATTGTTTTTACCGGATTAATCGCAATGCGCTTGGGCGGCTGGCGCATGGCATTAATTGCGTTGTGGATTATTTTTCTTTCGCCACGGTTTTTTGGACATTCTATGAACAACCCGAAAGATATACCTTTTGCTGCCACATCAGCTTTTGCCGTATGGGCTATGATGATATATTTCGATAACCTGAAAAAACTAAACTACAAGCATGTTTTACTGGCAGGCCTGGCTATTGCCAGCGCCATTAATATTCGCTTTGGCGGGCTGCTGTTGTTTGGTTATTTTGGTTTGTTTTTGCTGGTAGAAATTATTTATGCTGAAAATGGTATTGGCAAAATATTAAGCAACCCGTTTGAAAAAATTAAACCCTACTTTTTGCCCGGTGCTACTACCATTGCCATTGGTTATTTCTGCGGATTAATATTTTGGCCTTTTGGTTTGCTCAATCCTGCCAAGCATCCTTTCGAGCCGCTGAAAAAGTTTGGCAATTTGGATGTAAGCCTGCGTCAGGTTTTTGAAGGCGAGTTTATAATGAGTTCTGATTTGCCCTGGTACTATTTACCTAAGATGATTGCCATTACTACGCCCTACGCTTTTATTTCAGGATTTATACTTGCCGTAGCGTTGTTTTGGTTTGTTAGAAAACAATTCAATCAAAGAAGAGCAGCTTTTGTGTTGTTTGCGGCTATGTTTCCGGTAATGTATATCATCTACACCAATGCCAATATTTTTCACGAATGGAGGCACACTTATTTTGCTTACCCGCCATTAGTAGTAATTGCTGCTTTAGGCTGGGAAAGTTTATTCAGAATAATAAAAACAAAAGTGCCTCAATATGCAGTAGTTGCTGTATTTGGTGTAATTCTGCTATTGCCTTTGGGCTGGTTTGTAAAAGCGCATCCGCATCAATACTTATACTACAATCAATTTGTAGGCGGCTTAGAAAATGCCAAGGGCAATTATGTAATGGACTACTGGATGAACAGTATGAAGGAAGCCTATGAATGGACTGTTGCCAATGCCGAAATGCCCGAAGGCAGGCCGTTGATGATCGCCACTACCGCTCATCCGCAAATGATAGTGTATAACGAAGGAAAAGAAGATAAATATGATGTACAATATGCCCGCTACTATCAACGCTATGAAAAAGACTGGGATTACGGCTTGTTCTATGCCGATTTCATAAGCCCTTCGCAGTTGAGAAATCCGCTTACATGGCCTCCCGATGGTACGGTGCATGTTATTAAAGCCGGAGATGTTGCCATAGGAGCTGTAATTAAACGCACCGATAAATCGGACTATAAAGGGTTTCTTGCTATGAACGAAGGGAACATTCCCGAGGCGATTAGAAATTTTGAACAGGCTTTAAAATTTTACCCCAACAGCGAAATTATTAATACCAGCCTGGGCATTGCTTATTTAAATGCAGGCAAGATGAATGAAGGCATCAACTCATTAGTAAGAGGTATTCAGTTATATCCTGAAAATGCGCAAGCCTATTTCTATTTGGGCTATGCTTATGCCATTCAGGGTAATAGAAATAACGCGGCTATTTATTTGCAGAAAGCGGTAAATCTCAATCCGGGCTATGGGCAGCAGGCGCAAGAGATAATGAGTAAGGTGAGATAAAATAAAAAACGAAAGGAAATAATATTATAGTTCGTTAAAATAGCCCGTGAATATTTTGGTGTTGCATCTTTCTAAAGAATTTTGTAAAAATTAATTTATTATATTTTTACAAATATGGAATTTGATTCCATATTTGTAAAGGTATTTTATTTATATTTGAAGCATGATAAAACGTGTAATTGCCACAAAGGTGAAACAAATGTCTGCTAAAATGCCCATTATTTCTATAACCGGGCCAAGGCAAAGCGGAAAAACTACTTTAGCAAAGGCAGTATTTCCCAAGCACACGTATGTAAACCTTGAAAGCCCTGATATATATGAAGATGCGAAGAGCGACCCACGTTCTTTTTTAACACAGCACAAGCATGGTCTTATTATAGATGAAGCGCAAAAAATGCCCGAATTGTTTTCCTATATTCAAACAATTAGTGACGAAAACAATAAACCCGGAGAATTTATAATTACGGGTTCACAAAACTTTTTACTTTCTGAAAAAATATCGCAGAGTCTCGCAGGCAGAGTATTTATAACTAATTTGCTACCATTATCTGTTGCTGAATTGAAGAATACAAAATATTGGAAAAACAATCCTAATCATTATATTTTTCAAGGGTTTTATCCTCGTATATATGATAAGCAAATTGAACCGCTTGATTTTTATTCTTCTTATATTCAAACTTATACTGAAAGAGATATAAGACAAATTGTAAACGTTACCAATCTACACGCCTTTCAGAAGTTTATGCGCATGGCTGCCGGAAGAATAGGTCAGTTACTAAACTATAACAACATTGCGAATGAATTGGGAGTAGATTTAAAAACTGTAAAATCCTGGTTTTCAATTTTAGAAGCAGGATTTATTATATTTTTTTTACAGCCACATCACAATAATTACAATAAGCGTTTAGTAAAAACTCCGAAATTATATTTTTATGATACGGGGCTTGCTTGCAGTTTACTGGGCATTAATGATACTGAATCGTTAAATGCTCATTGGGCTAAAGGAGCATTATTTGAGAACCTTGTAATTGCAGATATGATGAAGAATAAGATTCATCAAGTGCGCAAACCTTCATTATTTTTTTGGAGAGACAACACGGGGAATGAAATAGATTTGCTTGAAGATATGGGTGGCGTGGTAAATATTTATGAAATAAAATCATCAGCTACGGTCAATAATTCGTTTTTTAAAGGATTAGAGTATTACAAAAGCCTTGCAGGTAAAGAGGTTAAGAATATGAGATTGATTTATGGAGGAGCCAGATCTTATCAAAGAGGCGATTACGAAATACGAAGTTGGAATAGCTTGAATGTTTAATGAAGTACAGGATAGTATCACTTTAATTCGTTAAAACATTTCGCATATTTCTTTTGCTTCTTTAGTCTTCATTACTTTTGCAAAAATTTATTTGGTTGCGCATTTTTTCCACGCTTATTTTTTGGTTGTTAGTTGGTTTTAATAGTGTTACGCTATTGGCGCAATCGCAAGCTGTTTCAGGAACGGTAACCGATGGCGAAACGGGTGAGCCTATTCCCTACGTAAATATTGTAGTTACCGGAAAATTTCATGGCACCAGTACCGATTTAGACGGCAAGTATAAATTAGATACCCGCCAGCGTGCCGATAGTCTCACCGCTTCTGCATTGGGTTATCTTCCGCAAACCAAAAAGATTTCGGGCAACACGCTCAATTTCGAATTGCAATCTGAAAGTTTTAATATCAACGAAATCACCATCAATGCGGGTGAAAATCCTGCCGATATTTTATTCAGAAAAATGGTTGCCGCGAAGCCTATTAACAACCCTGCCAACTTATCGAGTTTTCAGTATGAAAGCTATACGAAATATGAAATAGATTTAGACAATGTAAAGCCCGAAGACATTGAAAAAAGCGTATTGCTGAAAGGCTTCGATTTTCTGAAAGATTATATCGACACCATGAGCGAAAAAGGAAAATCTATTCTGCCTATATTTTTCCTTGAGCAGATATCTGACAACTACCGGCAGGCCAATCCCGATAAAATGATGGAGCGGGTGAAAGGGCAGAAAATGACTTTCATCAAAGAAAACCCTACCATTACCGAACTGGTGGGCAACGTAAACCAAAACCTGAATATCTACGACAACCTGATTGCCATTATGGGTAAAAATATGGTGAGCCCCATTGCCGATTATGGTTTGAATACCTACAAGTTTCACATCAACGAGCTTGATACATTATATCTTGATGGGCAGCCCCATTTTTTAATGAAATTTAAACCCAAGCGCAAAGGCGATTTTGCTTTTTCAGGAAAAATGATGGTAAATATTTTAAACTATGGCGTGCGGAATATCGAAGCTGCCATACCTGCCGATGTCAATATTGGTTTTATAAAAGACTTCACTTTTATTCAGGAATTTATACCTGTTCCTTATACTGCTAAAAATTCAGATTCAACACAATTTTTTTATGCCCCCGCCAAAGAAAATTTAAAGATGAATCTTACGGCCAATGTAGGCAAAAGCGCGTTGGTTATCGCCAAAAAAAGCAAGAGCTACCAGAATCATATTATCAACCAACCCATCACCGGCAATATTTTCGACCCGTATAAAGTTACTATTGTAGAAGATTCGGCATATTACAGAGACGATAGTTTTTGGGATACCATCCGCCACGAATCGCTGCTGAAATCTGAAGCCGGAATTTATGAAATGGTAGATAGCCTGAAGCGCACCAGCAAGTTTAAAGTAGTGAAATATGCGCTGGGGACAATTGTGGGCGGCTTTGCCAAATTTGGCCCGGTAGAGTTGGGCAATGTGTCGCAAATTTTTTCGCGCAACCAGGTAGAGGGCTGGCGTATCCGCATGGGCATCAGGACTAATCGCTATTTCAGCGAGCGCATACAATTTTATGCCTATGGGGCTTATGGTTTCGATGATAAGCGTTTCAAATATGGCGGCAAATCTATTTTTATTCTTTCTAAAAAACCCTGGCATAAAATTACTCTTTCGGGACGTACCGATATAGATTTTATGAGCCGCCATGCCGAAGAAATGGATCAGGACAATGTATTCACTTTGGTGCAAAAGAAAAATGTAACACAGCGGCTATACAATATTGAAGAGGGGCAGCTTGTGTACGACAACGAGTTCTACAAAGACATGACCTCTTACACCACGCTTCGCTACAGAACTTACGACCCATTTTTCCCTTTTGAATTTGAGCAAGACGGAATTACCAAGCAAAAAATTATTTCTTCAGAAGCAGGCTATGCCATTCGCTGGCAACACAAGTCTAAAAGACTGCCCGGTGTTTTTGACAGAGACGCGCGCGCCAATCGCTTCTTCGCACAATTCAGAAAGAAAAGTTCTTTCCCGGTAGTGTGGGCCAAGTATCTGGCGGGCATTCCCAATATCGGCAACAGCCAGTTCGCTTATCACGATATCAGCCTCGGCTTTCAAGGCGATGTGATACTCACTGCCAAGCAATATTTTTATTACAACCTGTGGGTTGGAAAAATTTATGGCACCGTGCCTTTTTTATTGCTGAAAAATCCCGAAGGTAATTTTCATCATGTACACAACAAGTATTTGTTTAACAACATGAATCTTTTAGAATTTTCTGCCGACCAATACACCTCACTTAATTTTCAATATTTTTTTGGCGGCTGGATTGCCGACCACCTGCCGTTAATTAAAAAACTGAAGTTGCGT
>CAYSGX010000198.1:0-6015 GCA_964430605.1 uncultured Chitinophagaceae bacterium | reverse complement strand
CAGGCGATAAAATAATTGTAAAAAGAGATTTGAATATCGGAATGGCAACTGCCTTGCCTACAGGCAACCTGATTGTTCCGGTTATAAAAAATGCTGACCAGTATAATTTAGTAGGATTAACCAAACGTGTAAACGATTTGGCGGTTCGCGCACGTAACAATAAATTGAAAACTGAAGATATTGAAGGTGGCACTTTCACCATTAGCAATGTAGGTACCTTCGGAAATTTAATGGGAACACCCATTATTCCACAACCGCAGGTAGCTATTTTGGCAACCGGCATTATAAAAAAGAAAGCGGTAGTGGTAGAAACACCTGCGGGCGATTCTATTGCCATTCGCCACATGATGTTCCTGTCTTTATCTTACGATCACAGAATTGTCGATGGTGCGTTAGGCGGCTCTTTCTTGCGTAAAATTGCCGATTACATGGAAGCCTTCGACCCGAACAGAACATTTTAAGGATTAGCTTTTTCCAAAATTTGCTGCCGTTGGCTAAAGCCTAACGGCAATCAGTTTGCCGAATCTAATTAGGTTGCCGTGTAAATTGCTCCCGATATTCGTCCTATCGTGTGAACACATTTTTATTATAACCACAATAGAAACATAGTTGTTAGGGTTTTGTTTCATAGTGCTTTGACTTTATTATTAAGGTGTGAACCATTACTGTTCGAAACCTTGAATTTGCTCTTTTGCAACGGGTTAAAACCCGCTGCTTTTTTTTGACAATCTGAAATAGTAATAATAATTACAACATCAGGCGGCATGTTTTTTGGCAGAAAACCTGTTTCACGAGCTTTTTCCGAACCCGGAAAGCGCTCGTGAAATGGCGGAAGGAGGTTGTGAAAGCCCGGAACATACCCATGAAATGGCGGAAAGAGACCGTGAAATAAAAATGATCTTAAAACAGAAAAAAGGATAACTTTGGAAATAAGACAGACCCTTCGCCAAGCTCGCTAAAATTGGAGAGCTTGGCGAAGGGTTGGGTTGTGTATTTAGTAGTTATCGGAAACCCTAAAAGGACGACCGTGCAAGAAATAACGTAACGGAAAATGAAAAAGAAGTTTAACCACATTAGACAACATCGGACGACTGACCGACACGCAGACCGACCCAATGTATTTTTATTTTTTGCCCACCCGCAATTTTTAAAAACAATTTTATGGCTCACCCGCATTTGGCACATTTGGTTTTGCCCGACACACAAGCCAAACCTTCAGCAAAACCAAAAGAGCCAAATTTCCCCACGCTCTATTTGGGCTATGTTCATCTTGACAATGTTGTTTTCCATAGACAGCTACGGACAAATTAAACCGCCACAGACACCGCAGTTTCCAAACCAGCAACAGCAGACACCAACTCAAAACCATCCAATGGGAGCAACGGCAAACGATGTTATGGAGCAGACATATAGAAATGCGGAGCAACAAATGGGAGCTTACATGAACAGACCTTGGCTGACACCAGAACAAAACAAAAAAGCGGCTCAACAATACCAAATTCAACAACTTCAAAAACAATCAGGATACGGAAATCCGACAGCAGAAAACAGCTTTAACCAAATGACACCACAAGCCAAGTTGGAAAAAGAAATGACGGAACTTTTAAGAGAAAATCAAAGCATCAACTCAATTACCAACGAAAAGGACTATTACAATTCTGACTATTTCAAAAATGACTTATCGGGTTACATTAAAGCAAAACAAGTTATTCAAGAAATGCTGAACGGAAAGCAAAGTTTGAGCATTAAAGATGCTTTCTACTTTTCGGAAGCTGCTTTTGGTGACCTGCATTTAACTTACAACGAATACAACAAAACAATTACAGACAATGTGAATTTTATACTTCAATGGCTTAAAGAAAATAATTACAATCAGAAAGACCCCGAAGCACTGCATTTCGGTATTCAAAAATTCATGGCAGACACATTATACATAACCGTTGACGGAAAGAAAAAAGGACATATCCCCTATTATTACGATTATATAGACGTGCTTTCAGGTAAAGACAGGAGAAATTATTTTGTAACCAAAACAATAGCCACAGGTAGCGGACAATGCCACACTTTTCCAATAACTTATTTGATTTTAGCCGAAGCACTCGGCATAGATGCAAACTTGGCTTATAATCCACAACATTCATTTATCCGTTACAAAAACAATCAAGGTGCAGTAATCAACTATGAAACAACGGTTGACAAGTTTTTGCCAAACTCATTTTACATTGAAACGCTTCCTGTAATGGCAGAAGCACAACGAAACAGTTTATACGTAACCGAACTAAACAAAAAACAGGTTGTGGCTTCCGTGCTTTTTGACTTAGCGGTTAACTTTATCAAAGAGCATTGGGTACATGACAAATCATTTATCGTTGATTGCATCCAAACCGCAGAGCCATATTTTCCAAAACAAGGTTTCATAAACACAGCAAACAACTACTTGCACAAACGCTTATATGCTGACGACTTCAACAGCAAAATTCAGGAAAAGAAAATCAAAGACTTCAATGAGATTAAACAACATCCTGATGTTTTACAGGCATACAAAAATTATTACGGTTACATGGAGAGCGTAAGCAAATTAGGCATTCAAGATTTTCCCGAAGCAGAATATTTACGGATGCTTTCTTATTACGACCACAAAGGAAAAATTCAAACAGCACAAAAGATAAATGCAAAATCAAAAAAATCATTGTTCATAAATTAATACTTTTACTATGATGAAATCCTACATACGAATAATTATAGCAACTATGCTGCTTTTTGGTGCTTGTAAAACACAAAAGCCAGTCGTTAAGGACAGTGTTTCACAAACACCAGTTGAAACTATTCAACCCAAAACTGATACGGTAGTTTACAACTATCCACCACCAAGAAACTACAACATCCCAAAAAGGATTTTCAAGGAAATAGAAAACTTTGAAACCGCTTTTGATGAACTAAAAGCCATGTTGGATGGAAGAATTGAGCCAAACTTTGAAAGAGCGGTTTTCATAAGTGAAAATCCATATTACAATAGTCAGCACAATTATGAAGAGTTTCAGCGTAACATAGATTTTCACCTTTACTTCATCAAGCTACTTATCAAAGACAATGATAAGAGTGATAGTATTGATTTTAATGTAAAAGTCAATCAATATGGCAGGTTCAATTTGGATGACATTCGCCACATGCCCGATGAGAAAAAAGCATTATACAAAAAATCAGTGGCGAATTGGGCAATTTTCACTTACCTGACTGACACAACAAATTTTTATTCAGTAAATCATCTACCTTTTACCTATGCTTCACACGACCCATTCGGAATAAAAGATTGGTCAAACTCTCAAGTAATTAATTTGCTCTATTCCCAAGAACAAAAAGGAAACTGTTTTGCTCTTACTGCATTATTTAAAATTCTATCGGACAGGTTACAATCTGATGCAAGAATTTGCACAGCCCCTCAGCATATATATATTCAACACAGAGATAAAAAAGGTGATTACTACAATGTTGAACTTGCAACAGCAGGACATCCGGGAGACGGAACTATCCAAACTTTAACACACACAACAACGGAAGGAATAAAGAGCGGTATTGCATTAAGAAGTTACGACACCAAACAAAGCATTGGTTTGTGTTTGATAAATCTTGCTAAAAGCTATGAACATAAATTCGGTTCAAAGGATGATGATTTCATGCTAAAATGTGCTGAATTAGTTTTGAAACATGACAAATTAAACCTTAATGCCTTATTGCTTAAACAACAAATATTAGACACAAGAGTAACCGATTACGCCAAAGAAAATAGCATCAATGACATTAATGCACTCAAATCAAATTCTGCAATTTCAAAGACAGTTTATGAACTTGAAAGACATCTCGCTTTGCTTTATCAATTGGGCTACAGACAAATGCCTTTTGACATGCAAGAAATCATTATGACAGGCGTAATTCCCGAAAACTTTGTAGATAAAAACCCAACACCATTTACAACTATAGACCCGAAAGACGAACACCGTAAAAAGTTTACAACGCTTTACGGTGGGCTGTTTCAGGAAGTATTTGTTACACGAGAATTTGAACCTTACGGACATTTCACTTTTCAAACCTCGTCTAACAAAATCACGGTTATTGACACCACAGCACAAATAGGATTTTTAATTGACCCTGTTGCTTTTGCTTATGATTTTGGAGCAAGAATGTATGATGCAAGGTTAGGGCGCTTCCTTAGTGTTGACCCCAAAACTTCATCCATGCCTGCATGGTCGCCTTATTCTCATTGCTTTAATAATCCGATTAGATTTGTTGACCAAGACGGTGAACTTCCCATAATTCCTCTATTACTAAAAGCTGGTGCAGGCGGTGCAGCCGACTTAATGGCACAGGCAGCAATGAACTATTATTTTAATCCCGAAAGTGTAGGCGATATTGAAAAATCTTTTGGTGCGGTTAATTGGTGGCAGGTTGGTCGTTCAGCAGCCGAAGGACTTATTCCTTGGAAAACACCAGGCGGTCGCCTTGGAAGGGCGGCTGGGACAGCATTAGGTGATGTTATGGCTAACGCCTTTAATGCTGGAACTGATTATTCTCAAGAACAAGCTTTACAAGATTTTGCAGTTGGGTTCATTGGAGACTTGGCAGGTGGTGGTATGGGTGAGTTACTTACTAAGTATGGTGCGAAAAATGTTGCGAAGGGAATAGAGAAAATGGGGTTTAATGCGGGCATGATAAGAAAAATGACAGGTTATGATATTATGAAGGATTATGCAGGAAATCTTGCAAAAAAGATGAAAGGAGCTGTAAAAGAAGCATCAGGTGATGGTTACACAATTGTTTCAGGTAACTACACAGTTAGAATGATGTATAAAGGGGGACAAAGAGAAAATCCTTATTTCAGAATTAGTATGGAAGGAAAGGGAGCAATTGATGCATCAGGAAATTTTAGCAGTGATGCTGCCGCCACTCATTTTGACTTTACAGGCGACCCAACAGAACAAATTTCAAAAATCATAAACGCAAACACAGAAAAGCTAAAAAAGAAATAAAATGATACAGGATAAATTAAATTCATATTGGGGTTCCATAATCAATTCAATTGATATTGATTTTAGGAATCACGAAATTAAAATAAAAGCAACTTTACTTTATAGTGGGAATGAAACCAAGTTAGATATACTATTCAGTGAAGTATCTGGTCATTACTTTGACTATTTTGCCTATAAAGACGATACTAACGAAATAACAACTTGGAATGAAATAATTGAATTGGCTGAAATTCATTATCTACCAGAATTAGACAACAAACAAATTTATAAACTTCTTTTCAATACAATTAATTTCAATTTTTTAATTGAGATTTATGCTTCAAGACTTTTCATAAAAGCGAATAAATTACTTATTAATAATGAAGCAATACTATAGCACAAAGCACACACATTTCCAAACCGCTACAAGCCGACACGCAGTCCAAAGTTTGCAAAAGAGTGTGCTTTTCTCCACCCCAAAAAAAATTGTTTTTAAAAATTTCCCACCCTTAAAAAATAAAAATACGCAACCGCACAACCCTTGACAAACAAGCACTTTGACACATTATGAATAAACAAAAACAGACAATGCAACTTGACACGAAAGACAGAAGGGCATCCGATAACATGCGTTTGGCGCAATGGGGGGTGACGTGGTTAATTGAAAATTTGTCCTTCTATTTAACTTTGGTGCAGCTTGACAGTTTTGTGCTTCTAAATCCCCCACTGCGCCAAGCGCAAAAACGTTACCAGCAACTTTACCGACCGACCGTGCACGACATCACCTTTTGACAAATGACAAAAAAATTATCGAAAATATTTGTTGGCTCGTCTTCTGAAAGTTCCAAGTATATTACAACAATTGAAGAACTTTTAAAGGACACTGTTGAAGTGAATGCTTGGAACAAAAGAGTATTTAATCCTGCACTTGGTAATTACCTAACCGACATAATCAAGGGTATTGAAAAATCTAATTGTGCTTTGTTTGTTTTTGCCTCTGACGACAAAAGAG
>CAYSGX010000197.1:5297-6049 GCA_964430605.1 uncultured Chitinophagaceae bacterium | reverse complement strand
AAAGCCCATATTCGCGCTGTTAAACGTAGCGGGAAACGCCACCTTAAACTCGCCAATACCTTGTGGCCCAACGGTTACAAAAGGGTCAACCGTTAAGGGATAATGCACCTTTTCATCTTGCAGCAACGATACAGGCACTAACACTTTTATCTTCCATTCGCTGTTGTTTTGTTCCAGTCCGTAAGCACCCATTGTGCCATAGCTGTAACCATCATAAAAAGCAGGCTGTTTGTATGTGATGATGTGCTGTTTTTCAGCGTTGAATAAAGCCAACGTATTTTCCTGTTGCCGTAAAAAATAATTTTCAGGCAACGTAACCGCATCTTCAAAAACCAACCATTCAGCCGATGCGGGAATATTTAAAGGCTGCTGTAAAATAAAATTCGTTTTAATACCGTGCTGCTTGTAGATATGTTCAATATCAATCTGCTGCCATGCTTGTTGAATATGCACACCTTCTGCACCAACCGTCTCACGATTGTAGTCAGCAGTTTCATGCTGAATTTTATTTCCGTGTGTGTCTAAAAAATATTTTGAAAGGTTTTTGTTGAACTGAAAATCGAAGCTGCTCACTCTTATTGATGTTTCATTTGTATTGCCGTTGTAGGCTGTGGGGAAATTCTGAAAAGGCGCACTGTAAAAATTATTTCTTTCGGGAAACAGCCGCCAGTCAATAGTTATCCATTCCTGCTTTTCATTTTTATAGTGAAGCGGCAGTAAAGATTTCTGCGCATAAAAATGATTGCCGTTGC
>CAYSGX010000197.1:3645-5287 GCA_964430605.1 uncultured Chitinophagaceae bacterium | reverse complement strand
AACGCTTTCGGGGTAAGTGTTTTTAATTCTTCGGAAACAAATTTTTCAGCCTTTGGAAAAGAAACAAAATTGTATTGCTTCACTTTCATGGGGTTTTCTGCAAATGCGGAAAACGAAAAAATGAAACATGCAATAAGTGTTAAACAGGTTTGTTTCAGTTTTGTCACCCTGAGCCTCCCGAAACGAGTTCGGGACAAGTTATCGAAGGATAGTGCGCAGGCTGCCCCACATGGTTCGACAGGCTCACCATGACAACGCTCGTCAAATACAAACGCTTCTTCCCAAAAATGTTTAATACTATAAATGTGTCGAAAACTTTGTTGCCGCATTGTCACCCTGAGCTTGTCGAAGGGTGGTGCGTAGGCTACCCACATGGTTCGACCGCAGTTCGACAAGCTCACTACACCATGACAAACACTCATTGCTTGCTTTCCGAAAAATATCAGGGAAATTATTTTTACTATTTCAGTTATAACTTTCACTGTTTTTTTCTTTCTGTCTATTTTTACTCAATTCAACTAACGTGTTCCAATCTTCTTTTATTAACGCCTCTTTTTTTGCTCTACTCCACCCTTTTATTTGCTTCTCTTTTTCAATTGCCTGATTGATGTCAAAAGTCATGTTGCTCCAAACCAACTTTACAGGTCTTCTGCTAAATGTATAGCTTCTAATATCTTTTCCTTCATTATGTTCAGCAATTCTTTTTTCTAAATTATTCGTTACTCCTGTATAATAACTTCCATCGGAACATTTAACTATATAATTGTAATATTGCTTCATGCCGCATCAAAAAATATTTTTGAAATTTTTCTGCCAAAAACCTGTTTGAGAATAGTATAAATATGACGAAAACTTTGTTGGTGTGCTATTATCCTAAGTTTGTCGAAGGGTAATGCGTAGCCTACCCCACATGGTTCGACAAGCTCACCATGACATACGCGCATTGCCTGCTTTCCGAAAAGTGCCAAAGAAATTATTCTTATTGTTTCCTTTAGGAAAGCCTTTATTGCAGCCTTGTCATCCTGAACTTGTCGAAGGATATTGAGTTGCCTGTCCCAACATGGTTCGACAGGCTCACCATGACAAACGCTCGTCAAATACCTGCCGAAAAATATCGGGAAAATTATTCTATCTATTTCAGGTAAAAAAAATCTCATCGTATCAGTGTAAGGTTGCCTTTTTTCTCTACTGAAATATTGTTGATGTCTTTAGCGGTGATGTAATACACGAACACTGCCGTATTCTGCAATTTGCCTTTGTGCGTTCCATTCCAGCCTTTAGACAAATCGTTCAGTTCAGAAGGGTCGTTGCTGTGATATACTTCTTCGCCCCAACGGTTGAAAATCCTGATTTCATACTGCACAATATTTTTTCCGAATACGGTAAAATAATCATTTACTCCGTCATTATTCGGAGTGAAAGCATCTGCCACTTTTATAATCTTATCGCAGTCTATCGCTTCGGCATCAACTGCCACTTTGCCGATACAGCCCGAAAGGTCTTTGGTATATTGCCCGATATAAGTTGCGGTGCTACTTATAAAAATTGATTGCGTGGTTTCACCGTTGCTCCATAAATAAATATTGTCAACCGAATGAGGCAATGTCAGTTCCTTCTTATCTTCACCGATACAAAACTGTGT
>CAYSGX010000197.1:0-3635 GCA_964430605.1 uncultured Chitinophagaceae bacterium | reverse complement strand
CTGTCAACCGTGCCTTCATCTGTTGTAACCAGAATAAACAAAGAATCTTTTCCGATGCAGCTTGTATTCGGGTCAGATGCTTCAAGTATATAAAGCGTGCTTTCTTCGGGTTTAATTACCGTGTTTAGCGCATCAGGATTTTCAATGCCGGTAATCGGCTGCCATGTAAAGGTATTTCCCGCAACGGCATTCACAGGAACGCTGCCACCCAAGCAAACTACCGTATCGTTTCCTGCAAAAATTTCAGGAACGGGCAGTATGTTTACGGTTACGCTTGCATTATTTCCGCAGCCTGTTGAATCGCTTACGGTTACTGTGTAAGTGGCATCTTGTGTTGGGAATATGGTGGTGTGCTGTGTGGTTGCGCCATGACTCCAGTTATACAGCAAGCCCGCAAAAGTGGAGTAATTGATTTTTCCGTTGAACACTCTCGGCTCTAAAAATGCACCGAATAAATATTGATTGGCTGTGCCTTCATACAGTTCTAAAATGCCATCGCTTTTATACAATGCACCTGCTGTTGTGCCGTTGCTTAAACGCAGATTGCTGTTGTTGGTGCAGGTAATATAAAACGAATAAGTATCACCACCCGAAACAGGAATATCAATATTCAGCGGAATTAACGTAGGGCGACCCAAACCTGACGACACCACACCGTTTGCAGTGCCTATTAATGTCCATGCACCTACACTGTTTTCATAGCCTGCATAATCATCTTGCAGGTAGTAAACGGCAATGCTGAAATTATTTCCTGCAGCAAGATGCACTTCAAAAGAATTGATGAATACATCGTGCAATGCTTTTACTTTAAACATTGTTCCGTTGCGGGTAACCGTTCCGTTAAACACAGTAGTTAAACTTTTATTGATACCTGTTGGCGTTTCAACCCTGAGATTTACAGGTGAGCCGCTGCATACGGTAGTGTCCTGATATATTTCCAAATCTAAAGGCGAAACCACTTCAATTGAAATAGAGCCGCTTTGAGAACCGCATCTGTTCACCGCGTCTAAAGCAATATCTGCCGTTCCGAGCTGATTAAATACTACCGTAATTTCATTATTGGCGGTATCAATAATAGTTCCGTTGGTAACTGCCCAGTCGTAAAATGTTTCGGTGATAAACAAAACATTAAAATTCACGGTATCGCCCAAGCAGACTTGTTCAGGTCCTGTTATGTTCACATTGGGCGAACTGATGATGTGCAGTCTTACCACATCTGAATAAGGACCAAAACAGCCGTAATTTATTTCTCTTACAAAGAAACTGTATTGGTCGGGTGTGGCACCATTGAAATTTACCAGAATACTTGGCGAATTTTCTATTCTCACAGGATTGGGATTAAAGCCGTTTGAATACCAGTCGTAAGCCGATTCCTGATTCCACGGTACAACGGTAAACTGCACAATATTGGTATTGCATTGCACCGTGTCGCCAAAAAGAATAGTTGCCGCAACATCGTTTGGCGCACCGATGGTAAGCCTTACAATAGTACCGTTGCTGTTGTATGGCGTGGTAGAGCCATCGGCAATAATTCTCATATAGTAGCTGCCGGGTGCAATACCCAATGCCGCCAACTGGTTTCTACCGGGAACAAATAAAATTAAATTCGTAGAAGTGGTGTCAACAATAATGCCCAAGCCTCCTTCATTTATCACCGCCAGACTCATCATATCAAGCAACTGCACAATAAACTGATTGCCCTGATTGTAAACCGCAATGCTGTCCCAATAATTAATCACAATTTCTACCGTATCGGTGAAGCCCTCATCTTCTTTCACGCAAATTTGAATGTCTTGCGTGAGGTTGGTTTCAATATCGCATTGCTTAATGCAGAATGGTCCGTATAAGCTGCCTGTAACGGCAGGGTTGGTAGAACGAACTCTTACAAAATAATTACAACCTTCAGGCACGGCAGGTATTAAACCTGAAACTGTTCCGGGCTGTGCGCCAATAGCAGGGTCGAAAGTTTCGGTGGAAGTTAATTCGCCAATGAATAACGGGTTGGTAAAATCGCCTGTCGAATCGGAGAGTTCGGCAATGTACCTGTTCTGCCCTACATAAATACCTGTTGAAGTAAACTGCACGTCAATAGCACTTCTCGAACAAACAGTATCAGGGTCGGTGGTTACTACTGCCCCTAAAGTATTGATGATATTCGGACAGTTTTCTACATTGATACATACGCTTGCTTCGCCCATAATTTGCGGCTGTGGCGTTAAGCGGTTTACACGCACTTTGTAGCAACTGCCCAAAGGAATATTTCCGGGAATTTGCGCTGCAATAAATCCTGTGCTGTCTAAACTTCCTATTCCGAAAACACCCAACCCAATAGGGTTATTAAAACTGCCCTGCGCATTGGATAACTGAATTTCGTAAGTACCTGTACACAACGGCTGTGATAAGCTATATTCAATAATAAGGTTGTTCAGCCTGCAAACAGGATTGGGAAACAGTTGCGGAATGTTGATAGTAATAGGGTTGTTTACATTGTCATAATTTCCAACGAGAATAATATCGTCAATGGCATAAGAAGCGGAAGAAGCCCCGCCCGCATTATCGTTCACCCAGCGAAACCCGAAACGCAAATCGTTCACATTGTCGAAAGCGGGATTGGTGATGCGTTCAAATTTCCATGTGGACTGTCCGAAATATTTTGCCTGCCCGCCTTTTTGCCACGCCCCGCCATTGATGCTGAAATAAAATTCGCCATAGCTTTCGGCATTGCCTTCTGCCAGATAGAAAAAATCTAAAGTAACGTCTGTTAAACTCAAAGTACAAAAGCCGTTTGCGGTATGTGTGAACCTGTCGGAAGCGGCAGCAGTATTGTAGTTGGCATTGGCAACGCCCGAAGCGGCATCGTGTATGTGCAGGTAGCGACTGAAAGGCGCATTGGTGATAGTGCCGCTTGTTACGGAATCCTGACGGATTGTGTTGGGATAAATGCCCTGCCCGTCATATTCATTGTTAATTATCCATTGATTGTCTCCGCTGTTTGCACCATTGCCCGCAGCGTTGAGATTAAAACTGCCATTGTAGTTTTCAAAAGTTTCGGTGAAGATGAGAATGGTTTGCTGCGCATGAGCGTTGGTAGTCCATAGACCACAGACGATAGCAGCAAACATGAATATTATATTTTTCGGTTTCATCATTTTGGTTTTATTTCATCTTTTCAGAAACTTTTGAACATTTGTGCCGTTGGCTAAAGCCTGACGACAAGGAATTTTCAGAACTCAGAACGCTTTCCTTTATCTGTTATCTGTTCCTTGTTTTTGTTCGTATTCGTTTATAATTTTCTCACATTCATTTTGGTCTGAAACATATCTGTCGCTGTCAAGTTGCTCCTTAAAATATTTATACAGTTCGTCATACTCGTGTCCAAATATTTTTGTCCAAGCTTGGTCTTGATTTTCGGTCATAGTCAAATTTTCGGCAGAAGCTATAATTATTACTCTTTCTCCCGGTTTGTCTTCTTTTAAATTTGATTTCCAAAAATGAAAAACAATTTCAATTCGTTCTTTGTCAATTCTTGTTACCTGTTCGTAAAGATATTCGTTCAGGTCAATCGGTTCAATTTTATGTAAAAATCCATTGTCGTCAACTTTATTATATTCAACTTTTAATCCACCACTCAATTC
>CAYSGX010000196.1:0-6050 GCA_964430605.1 uncultured Chitinophagaceae bacterium | reverse complement strand
TTCTATAGGCAGCCTTATGAATAACGAAAAACCTAAGTATGCTGCTATTCCCGATGTAGTTGCTTATGCTGATACCGCTTCATTGAATGTGTTAAAAAGTATTGCCGAAAAGCCAACTGAAGTAGTAATTGCCACTGATAGTTTAATTTCAGATTCAGCAATAACAACTGAGCCAATTGTTGAGAAAGAACCAATTAAAAAAGTTGATATTAAATCTCAAAAAATCAATTTTTTGAATGGTGATGCCTCCATTCTGTATAATTTCTTTGATAAACTGGAGGAAGCAAGAGAAAAAAGAAAGCCGTTAAGAATCGTTCATTTTGGCGATTCTCAAATTGAAGGAGATAGAATTTCAGGCTTTATTCGTGAAAGGTTGCAAAGCCGTTTCGGTGGGGGAGGACCGGGTTTAGTACCGGCACTTAAAGTATATAACCAGGCTTCTGTTTTTCACGAAAACTCGGGTAGTTGGTATCGCTATACCATATTTGGAAACGTTGATAAAAGTGTTCAGCATAAAAGATATGGCGTTATGTGTGCTTTTTCGCGTTTCACACCTGTTTCTTCCGATTCTTTAAACACTACAGAACTAATTTCTGCAACAGCAAAGTATTCAACAAAGTCGAGCATTTATCCTTCAGCTAAAAAGTTTCAGAGAGTAAAGGTTTACTACGGAAAATCTGATACAATAACATCATTAGAAGTGCTGACTGACGAAAGGCTTTACGACACTTATAATTTAGAAGGAAATGAAGACTTAAATATTCAAACCATCAGTTTCGATATCGCGACCAATAATGCCACATTAATATTTAAAGGCGCTAAAAGCCCCGATATTTATGGCGTTTCATTAGAAATGCCTTATGGAATAAGTGTAGATAATATTGCTATGCGTGGCGGCTCGGGTACTGTTTTTAATAAAATGGACAGAGATGTTTTGAGTGGTATGCTGAAAGATATGGATACCGAATTAATTATTATGCAATTTGGCGGCAACGTAATGCCATATATTAAAGATGAAAAGGGTTGTAAAGATTATGGCAATTGGTTTTATTCGCAATTAGCTACGCTAAAAGCAGCCAAGCCCGGTGTTGCAATTATTGTTATAGGGCCGGCTGATATGTCTGTTAAAAAAGAAGATTATTTTGAAACCTATCCTTATTTAGAAAATGTGAGAGATGCGTTGAAAGAGGCATCGTTTAAAGCAGGAGCGGGGTTTTGGGATATGTTTTCGGCAATGGGCGGTAAAAATTCAATGCCTTCGTGGGTTGCCGCCAGCCCTTCATTGGCGGCTTCAGATTATATACATTTTTCGCCAAGAGGCGCCAGGATTATTGCCGAGCTTTTTTATGAGGCATTAAATTATGAGTATGAAAATTATCGTTATAAAAATGCGGAGGCAAACAAAGAATGATATTTAACCTGATAAATACATTTTTCAAATTAAGGCTGTTGAAGCAATTGCATTTTGTACTCTTATTCATTTTTTTATTTGTTCAATTTCCCAAATCTGTAATTGCTCAAACCGATTCATTAATTATTTACCCTTTCATTAAATACGAAGAAAATAAATTAACCGGCTGCGAAACCAGTGTTACGTTCGATGCCTTTTGGGAACGATTTGATAGTTTGCTGAAAAATAAAAGTTTTCAGATTAATATGGTGCATTTTGGCGGCTCTCATCTGCAAGCCGATATTCATTCTAATTACATGCGCAAAAGCCTGCAATTATTAGACGATAGCTTAACAGGCGCAAGAGGCATGGTGTTTCCATTTAAATTGGCCGATACTAATAACCCTTCTAATTATGAAGTTACTTTCACCGGAAACTGGAAAGGGCATAGAAGCTCAGTAAGTTATCATAAAGCAACCTGGGGTGTTACAGGAATCACCGCTACTACCGAAGATTATTCAGCATCTGTAAAATATAATTTTGCTAAAGCTTCAGTTCCGGTGCGGTTTAATAAAGTAAGAGTGTTTTGCAATTTTGCTCAAAATAATTACGATTTGCAAGTAGGCAATCCTGCTATGTTGGCGGGCGTTAAAGCCGATAAAAAAGATGATTATGTATTATTCAGGTTTAAAGAGCCGATTGATTCTTTAGAACTTTATTTGTTTAAAACCGAAAATGATACTAACCCGTTTGAATTATACGGAATACAATTAGAGAATGACGATGCCGGTTTTGTTTATCATGCTATTGGTGTAAATGGCTCTAGTTTTTCATCGTTTCAGAAATGTATAAAATTTGAAAAGCAGTTAGTTTATTTAAAGCCCGAAGCGGCCATAATTTCTATTGGCACTAACGATAGTTTCGATGCTGATTTCGACTCGTTAAAATTTCAAAACAATTACGAGCAGTTTATTCAGAAAATTAAAAGCGTAAACCCAAATTGCGCGCTGTTGCTAACTGTACCCAACGATAGTTATGCGCAGAAAAAAAATCACAATAAGAATACGCAAATAACTGAAAGAGTTATTGAGAGAGTTGCACAAAAGTATGACGCGAAAGTTTGGGATTTTTTCAAAATAATGGGAGGCAATTATTCGGCAAAAAAATGGAAAGATGCCGGCTTAATGAAAGATGATTTAATTCATTTTACTAAAGAAGGTTATGTTCTGAAAGGAAAATTATTGTTCGATGCTTTTATGGGAGAATATTATCATTGGATTGAAAGCCATAAATATCAAAATGAGGAAGAATGATTGAAAGACTGAAAGATATTTTGTTTTTTTCCGATCAGCATCCAATGATTTTTACAGGGTTAGATTTCTGGATTTTCTTTTTGGTAGTATTCAGCGGCTTTGCCTTGCTGAATAAAAAAATAACGCTTCGCAATTTTTATTTAATGGCGGTAAGCTGGTTTTTTTATTACAAAGTCAGCGGTTTTTTCTTAGTCTTGTTAATACTCACTTCTGCTTCAAGTTATGGAGCAGCCTATTTAATTTATCAAATTGATGATAAACTACAACGTAAAATTTTATTAGGTTTTAGCGTTGCTTTTCAGCTACTTATACTTGCTTACTTCAAGTACACTTACTTCATTGCCGATTCACTTAATTCTTTATTCGGAACAAATATTTCGATGCTTAATCATATTGCTGCGTTTGCCAACAGCGTAGTAAATGAACCGGTGTTTACGGCAGAAAAAATTCTTTTGCCTGTTGGTATTTCATTCTACACTTTTCAAACCATTACCTATATCACCGATGTTTACCGGGATAAAGTAGAACCTGTTGAATCGTTTTTCGACTACTCATTTTACGTTTCATTTTTTCCGGTGCTGGTGGCAGGCCCTATTGTAAGAGCTTCAGAATTTATTCCGCAGATATTTAATAAAAGCAATATTACCAAGTATGAATTTGGTACTGCGCTGTTTATGATTTTAAAAGGGTTGTTTAAGAAAATGTTTATTGGCGATTATCTGGCAGTAAATTTTATCGATAGAGTGTTTAATAACCCGCTTTCATTCACGGGCTTTGAAAATTTATCGGCTCTGTTTGCTTATTCGTTGCAGGTGTATGTAGATTTTTCGGGCTATACCGATATTGCCATAGGCTTGTCGCTATTAATGGGTTTCAAATTATACCCAAATTTTAATTCGCCATATAAAGCTCAAAATGTTGCCGATTTTTGGAGGCGTTGGCATATTTCTCTTTCGCGTTTCCTTAAAGACTATTTATATATTCCTTTAGGCGGAAATCAGCACGGGCAAATCAGAACCAATGTAAATCTTATGATTACGATGTTGTTGGGCGGGTTATGGCATGGCGCCAGTTGGAATTTTGTTATATGGGGCGCACTAAATGGTGTTGCTTTGTTGGTTTATAAAAGCTGGAAGAAAATTAGTCCTTATGAAAAAATCAAAACAGTACCAGTAATAGTTTGGAAAATAGCATTTACTTTCACTTTTATAACCTTTACCAGAGTTTTTTTCAGAGCGCCTGATTTGCAAATTGTGCAAGATTTTTTTACCCAACTATCGGGGAATTTCGGATGGGAAGTAATTCCTAAATTCTTTATTTCGTTTAAATATGTTTGGATGGTAATGCTTTTAGGATTTGTAACCCATTGGTTGCCCGAATCTTTAAAAAACAAATGGAAAGATAAGTTTATTGAAAGTCCGTTTATAATTCAGGCGCTTATTTCGGTATTGGTTATATTCGTTATTTACCAATCGGTTTCGTCAGAATTACAACCTTTCATTTATTTTCAATTTTAATTTTTAATGCGAGCTTCTGCTTGCGGCTTCATTTTTGATAAATTCGCTACATGAAAAAGAATATTCTTTGGATTTTACTGCTCATACAATATTCAATTTTTGCCCAGGCACCCGTTGAGGGAGATGAGTTAATAAAATTAATTGGTCTAAGAAAAGGAAATGATAAAGCAGCAGCTTTTGAAAACTATATCGGCACTAATATAGAAGCGAAAGGAGCTTCTATTACTTTTGATCAAAATGTGGTAATGCGCATTGATTTATATAACAGCAACAATCCTTTCTTTCCGGGAGCAACACCTTTTGCAGGCAAGCTGCCAAAAGATCTGGATTTTTCCCAAACAATATTTAAAGCCAAAGCTTTGTTGGGCGAGGGTTTTGAACAAGATGGAGAACCTGCCGGTGCGCTTACAATTTCTAAGCAGTATCCTTTAAACGATTTAGATGCTGTGAAGCTGACCGTAGATTTTAGAAAAGGAAAAATGTCTATGGTTACATTAATGTATCAAAAGGGCGAGGCTGAAAAGGCTGCTGATGCCGAAGCAGCCGGTGAAGGAGGTATTATAATCAGGGGCGATGACTATTTCTATATGGTGAAGAAAAATATTTACAATAAAGAGGTAGAAAAGTTTTTAATGACCTTAGGTAATCATGATTTTGAAGACAGAAGCATACAAATGTTTATTAAAAAAGGCGTTACTATACAATTTAACCAGGCAAAGCAAATCCGTAAAATAACTTTTTATTCAGGCGGACAGCCATCTTCAAAAAGACCTCCTGATTTCGCTGCATTTGAAGGTAAGATGCCTTTCAATTTAAAGTTTTCTGACACTAAAGATGTTGTTATTCAGAAAGCCGGAAACCCTAAAACTGATGAGGGTAACAGAATGGTTTATACCGATTCTAATGCTGAAGTAGAAGTAATTCTCAACTCAGGAAAGGTATATCAGGTTTCTATTGGCATTCCCGGGCAAATTGAAAAGAAATAGTATGCTGTTTTCAGCCTAAAATAATATAATGCTTTGATTGCTTAACTTTTCTTTTAATTTAGTACTACAATAGCTAAATATTATTACATGCTAAAAAAATCAAAGGAAAAAGAGTTAGTATTTTTCTTTATTAAATTATTTCTCATTTGGCTTTCATGGAAAGGATTTATTCATATTATTGGCGAGCAGTCAATCCCGTTAGACAAGCGTTATTTTCCTGTAATAAGCGCTTTATGGGAAGATTTTAACTATACACTTGTTAGGTTTTTAGCCACACAATCGGAAGCGATATTAAGAGTTATGGGGTATGAAGCATATTCGTTTAAAAGAATTGTGTGGATTGAAGGATACAAAGGGGTAGAAATAGGCAATTATTGTATTGGTGTTCAGTTAATGTATTACTTCTCAACGTTAGTTTTAATTAGTGAAATTTCACTTAAAAAAAAGTTCATTGCTGTTCCAATAGGAATTTTTATCACTCAAACATTAAATATTATTAGGATAGTTGCGTTAACATTAGTTGTAGTATATGTTCCGCAGCTTACTGTATTGTTTCACGATCACATTTTCAATATTATTGTATTTGGCACATTAATATTGTTTTATTATTTACTTGTAAAAGATAAATAGTTTTGGCACACTATTACGATAATAAATATAAATCTAACGACACATTATCTAATAAGTTTCTTAGAGTGCTCACAACTGTTTTTGTTTTTTCCGCATTCTATATTATTAGTTTAGCTACATACCATATTGTGGTTGGTGCGTTTTGCAATTATTTTCATTTAAAATCCAGCTATAATTTTAATGGTTTTATAGAACTGGAAACAAATTATGCATA
>CAYSGX010000195.1:0-6051 GCA_964430605.1 uncultured Chitinophagaceae bacterium | reverse complement strand
AAACTTGTGATAGGTCTTGACTTTTTCTTTGCTGAACCGTTCGGGCATAAATTTATCGGGTTGTTCCCAATAACGTTTGTCTCGGTGAATAGCATATACAGGTATCAGTATGTTGATGCCTTTGGGAATATGATAGTCGCCTATTTCGTCATCGTCTAAAGCCTGCCTGCCAATAACCCATGCAGGTGGGTATAGCCTCATGGTTTCTTCAATAACCATGCGTGTGTAATCAAGTGTACGTAAATCTTCCAGTTGAGGAGTATTGCCGTTTAAAACAGTTTTTGCTTCTTTCAAAAGTTTTGCTTCCACTTCAGGATTTTCTTCCAGACAATGAAACAGCCATGTAAGCGCAACTGCGGTGGTTTCGTGTCCTGCAAGAAAAATCGTTACCACTTCGTCTAAGATTTGCTCGTTGCTCATCATTTCGCCCGTTTCTTCATCTTTGGCTTCCATGAGCATCGCTAACAAATCGTCATAGCGTTCGCTGCTGTTTCTTCTTTTGTCAATTATTTTTTCAACTACGCTGCGAATGGCTTTATATGATTTTTTCTCGCGTTGATTGCCCGAAGTAGGAATCCATAAAGGAATTTTCACAGGCGCAGTAATGCGTTTTATCATTTTTTCATTCGCTACATTAAACGCTCTGTTTACCACATCAGTTGCATCATCTACATCTGTGCTGAACATTGCCTTGCAAACAATATCAACCGTTACCTGCATCATGCTTTTGGAAATGTTCACCGTTTCGCCATCGGGTAAGGTGTTCCATTTTTTCAGCAAATCATCAGCGGCATCAGTCATTATTTTTACAAATGTTGCCAGCCTGTCGCGATGAAAAGCGGGTTGTGCCAGCCTGCGTTGTCTTCTCCAGAAATCGCCTTCGCTGGTAAGCAAGCCTTCACCCAACAGTAGCTTCATCACTTTGTATCCATAGCTTTTGTGGTAGTTTTTATTGTTGTCTTGCAGAATATGCTTTACGTAATCTGGTTTGGAAACTATCACAATCTGTTCCAGAAATTTTGGTGATTTCACTCTGAAAATACCATCGTATTCAGGAATATAATCGTTGAGAAAAGCCAGAGGGTCTTTTGCAAAAAGATGAACGCTGCCAAACAGCCAGTGGCGTTTGTCTAACAACGGAAGCTGCTTTAACTGACTCATTACGGTTTTAATTTTAGCGATAACAATACGCCTGTATATGCGGCAGGAATATACAGCACAAGCGAGGCAATGCTGAACCACAAGGGGTGAGGAATCATAATGAGATTGGAAATGCCGAGAATCAGCAGCACTACTCCTGTGGTAATACCCATTTGTATTCTTTTTTCAGAAGCGATAAGCCCTGTAATTAATCCACCGCCAAAAGAGCCAACGGTATAAGCGAGCAATATCATTGCCAAAGCTCCCGCAGGAATTTCATGTATAAAATTTTTCATGGCTTCTTTATCGTTCGGGTCAATATTTTTCGGCAAGGAATATATTTGGTGCGACAGCATTTCTATTCCTGCAATCAGCATGAATGCCACCATAATTCCTGCTACTACTGAAAGGACGTTTTTAAACATATAAACGATTTGAAAATTTAAGTTAAGAATTAATCAGGTACTAAGTTATCAGTTTTCAGTAATCTGTTCCTCCTAAATTTAGAATTAAGAAAGGCAATCGGATTTTTCCGGTTTATAATGCTAAAACCAATAGTATTTCTTCTTCTCCCTATAACTTTCGGGATTAAGAAAGATTGCCTGCAAAGTGAGGTGGTTTTTTCTTTGCAGGGTTGTTGTAAATACCTTGTTTGAAGCTTTGTCCTTTTAGTTTATTTGCTACCTTTACACTATATGGCAACTGAATATCCAATATTATTTTCTTTTCTGTGCGGGTATGCTGAATCGCATAAGCAAGGGTTGTCGTTCTCTCATAGCAAAGCCTTTGTGGCTTAATGCTCCAAATTTTTTTGTTAAATAAAAATTTGGAGTTCATTCCAAAATAAAATTAATGGAGTTTGCATACGGTATTTAATACCGTTGACAGTACTTTCCACACCGAAGTTTGCTGTAAAGCATACGGAAATATTAACAACAATTATTCTAAAATCAATTTAATGCATTATGGTACCAATAATTAAACAATCAGACGCTGATAAAATTAAGCTATTAATTAACAGCCATCCTTTACGCGAAAGGTCGGAAGCAACTGAAACGTTACTGAAAGAAATCAACAGGGCTGAAATTGTTGATGATTCGAAAATTAAGAAGAATGTTGTTCAACTGAACTCTTATTTTGAAGTAAGAGATATTGCTTCAGGGAAAGTATTTTGTTTTACGGTTACAATTCCAAGCCTTGCCAATATTGCCGAAAAAAGAATTTCTATTCTTTCTCCTTTAGGAGTAGCCTTGATTGGATTTAAAAAGGGAGCCGAAGTAGAATGGAAACTACCCGGTGGGCTGAAAAAACTAAAAATAGAAAAGGTAGAGCAACGCTCTGCCGTAGCGGCAAAGTAGCGTTAAGGTTTTTATAGTGATTTAACTGAGAACTTTATCTGTTAAATAAACTTTCTAACAGGCAAGTAGTGACGAAGCAGTAAAGAGAAGGGAATATGGTTTCCTCAAGAGAACAGTTGGCTTTTCTGATTCTCGGTGTTGGGTAATATTCCAAACTATTTCTTCGCCCACCTGTAAGAAAACCATATACCTGCAATACCTGTAAGCACAAACAGTATTGCAATCACTTCTGCCTGCGTAGCATTAATGCCTTGAATCCATTCCAGTTTGGTATTGACACGGTATTGCTCAATAAAGAAACGTTCAACGCCATTAAACGCCATGTAGAGCGAAAAGATAAACCCAGGAAAAGCCACCTTTTTTCTTACTGCCCAAAGCACAGAAAAAATGATGGTAGCCATAATGAGTTCGTAAATAGGCGTGGGATATACAGGCTGTGCCAGCACCATACAATGCGCCTCTTTACAGCCTTCAATAAAAACGCCTTCGTTGATAATATTATGCGGATAGGTTTGCGCCCAAAGCCATTGCGGTATCCAGTCGGATTTCAGGGCAAGATTGGGTACGCCCCAGTCGCCATCGCCCGAAACCTGACAACCCATTCTGCCAATGCCGTAAGCCAATATTAAGCCGGGCGCGGCACTATCGGCAATATGAATAAACTTTAAGCCTTTGCTTCTCACAAAAAGAAACACTGCCAGTGCTCCGCCAATTAAGCCGCCATAAATAGTTAAGCCGCCAAAAAAAGAGCCGAAAGGGTCGTTAATAAATTCCTGAAAATTGCCTGGTGTTTCAAACAGATAAAAAAGTTTTGCACCCGATATGCCGCCAATGGCAGCCATTAAAGTAATATCACCTGTCAGTTCGTGCGCATGTACCTGAACGGTTTCTTTTTTCGGTTCGGGCAGTTTCTCTTTTTCCTTTTCACGATATTTCAGAAAAGCAAGCAATCCTGCACCTAATATTCCGCCTAAAATATTTCCTTCGGAAGATAAAATAAACGCCTGCGGATTGGCTGAAAATGCCGCATAATCTAAAGCGATTCCGAATATTTTATAGCCTAATACAAATCCCAACAAACCGCTCAACAACAAATCGGAAACGGGTTTGCCTGTGATAATATCTTTTTTGTAAGGAGGCAACAAGCCCAAGCCTTCTTTTCTTTTCAGTTCGAGCGATAAAATATAGGCTGCCGCCAGAAATCCTAAAGCCACAAAAAAACCAAAGCTGAAAATGGGCAATGGCACATCAATGCCAAAATGATGAAACAGAAAATCGGAAAGGGTAGGGTAGCAGCGTGAAAACATGAGCATGAAAATTCGTCAGGCAATGATAGTGGAAATTTCGGAAAATTCTTTCAACAGCATTTCGCCTTCTGGACTGATTTTCTGTAAAGGAATATTAATGATAGTGTTAGTCCATTCAGCATTATAAGGCGTTTTTACTTTTATGTAATTATCGCTGAAACCGTGCATAAAGCCGCCCGATTGTTCAGCTTCAAACAACACTGGTCTATTTGTATTTACATGCTGTTCGTAAAATGCTCTTTTCTTTTTTTCTGAAAGGCTGCGCAACATACTGTTGCGTTGTTTCCTTTCTGCTACTGGCACTACGCCATTCATTTCAATAGCTGCGGTATTCGGGCGTTCGGAATAAGTGAATACGTGCAGATAGGAAATATCCAACCCATTCAGAAACTGATATGTTTCCAAAAAATCTTCGTGTGTTTCGTTCGGGAAACCTACAATTACATCAACACCGATGCAACAATGCGGCATGAGTTTTTTTATAGCCGCAACTCTTTCAGCATACAGTTCACGCAGGTATCTTCTGCGCATAGCTTTTAAAATTTTGTTACTGCCGCTTTGCAACGGAATATGAAAATGCGGCATAAATTTTTTCGATTGCGCTACAAACTCAACTATTTCGTTGGTCAGCAAATTCGGTTCGATAGATGAAATACGGAAACGGTCAATGCCGTCAACAGTATCTAACGCTTTAATCAAATCAATAAACTGCTCGTTGGGTCGTCTGCCGCCTTCATGCCCTTTGCCGAAATCGCCAATGTTTACGCCTGTAAGCACAATTTCTTTCACGGCAGTTTTGGCTATTGCCTGCGCCTGTTTCATCACGCTTTCAATATTGCCGCTGCGGCTCATGCCTCTTGCCAAAGGTATGGTGCAAAACGCACAAGTATAGTCGCAGCCGTCTTGTACTTTCAGGAAAGCGCGGGTGCGGTCGCCAAATGAATAGGCTTCGGAATAAAAATCTATACTGTCTATTTCAGCAGCATGTACAATAGTTTCTTCGGAAGTATATAATTCTTTTAAATGCTGTACAATTTTGAATTTGTCTTTTGCGCCCAACACCATATCAACGCCTTCCATTTCCGCAATCTGTTGCGGTTGCAACTGCGCATAGCAACCGATAATTACCACCTTCGCATCGGGATTGGCGCGTTTCGCTTTTTTCACAATCTGCTTACATTCTTTATCGGCATTTTCTGTAACCGAGCAGGTGTTTACCACATACACATCGGCAGGCAGTTCAAACGCGATTTTCTCATAGCCTGCTTCTACAAACTGCCTTCCAATAGCAGAAGTTTCCGCAAAGTTGAGTTTGCATCCAAGCGTGTGAAAAGCTACGGTTTGGCGGGGTGTCATTGGAGGCAAAGATAGTGAGCCTGAAAATAATACCAATTATGTTTCAATGTTGGGCTAATACGTATATTTGATTAAAGGTTATTTGAGTATTATAAATTCTGCGATAAGGTTTCGGATTTATAAAATCCGAAGGGCGGGATATTCATCAACATTAATTTATGAAATTTAATTACTAATTAAGTTTGATACTACTGAAGGAAATATAAAAATTGTAATTGCAATGTCTGGTAATGGGTTCAGCCCTTGATGAGATAAAAGACGAATTTAAAAAAACAATAATGATTAGTCCTATAGTTGATGGAATGATTTTTTTGACGTTAGCTGCAATTTCTTTTTTAATTAGAATAAAATACCCTTCTAAAAGAGAAAGTGCATACCCATTTAACTTCAGTGTTATTGTTATTGGAGTTATGTTTTTATTGCTTGCTTACTATTCTTTTTTTGATTAAAGGTTATTTTCGGATTATAAACCCCGTGATAAGGCTTCGGTCAAATAAGAAAGCAGAAGAATATGCCGCTTTTTTAGGCGGTACAAATTTTTATAGTTTTATAAAACCGAAAATTAACAATCAATGAAATCCTTAACCATATCTGTTAGTGTTGTTGTATTACTTCTTTTAAGTTTCCCGCTTTCGGCACAAAAGATTTTTTCGATGAATTACGAAAGTCAGGCTGATGTGAAAGTTTATGTGGTAAAATATGAAAGCCAAGCTGATTTAAAAGTCTATAAAGTAAAATATGAAAGTCAGGCAGGCGATAATGACGGTAAATGGTTTTTTACCAATTATGAAAGCCAGGCAAAGAAGAAAATTTACTTTGTAAACTACGAGAGCCAAGCCGATGTAAAAATATTTTTTGTTGATTACGAAAGTCAGGCAGGTTGGAAAAAC
>CAYSGX010000194.1:5707-6117 GCA_964430605.1 uncultured Chitinophagaceae bacterium | reverse complement strand
ACCTTTGCGCACGAAAATTTCAATAACGAAATACTTACTAAAAAATTAGTATCGTTTTACAAAACCATTGGTGCATGATTGCGGTAGAAGTTGTTTTCTGGATGGCGTTTAACCTTATGGCATTTTCATATCTGCTATACCCCATGCTGCTCAATATGCTTTCCGCGAGAAAAAAAGACCATGACAATTGTTTTGCAAAAGAAGAAGAACTGCCCCGTGTGAGTATTGTAATGGCCGTGTATAATGAGGAAAAAGTAATTCGCGAAAAGCTCGAAAGTGTTTTTAAAACCAATTATCCGCTGAATAAAATTGAGTTTTTAATCGGCTCTGATAATTCATCTGACAATACCAATAAAATTATTCAGGAATATGCCCGGCAATAGCCTCAAATACATTTTACCAACTACACG
>CAYSGX010000194.1:1470-5697 GCA_964430605.1 uncultured Chitinophagaceae bacterium | reverse complement strand
AGGGTAAAAGCAATATTCTGAATAAGCTAGCGCCCAAAACCAAAAGCGATGTGCTTATTTTCACCGATGCTAATGTGTTGTTTTCAGAAGATTTAATTTTTCATTTAGCCAAGCATTTTAAAGACCCGAAGATTGGGCAGGTGGGCGCAAATATTGTAAACAAAGGCATTCAGCCCAATGGAATTTCTTTTCAGGAGAAATCATACATTCACCGCGAAACCATAATTAAATATCAGGAAGGTATTATTTGGGGCTGCTCTATGGGCGCGTTTGGCGCGTGCTACGCTTTGCGAAAAGATATGTTCAGGCATATTCCCGAAAACTTTTTGATGGAAGATTTTTATATCAGCATGAATGTGTTTGAAAAAAAAACATAAAGCCATCACTGATTTAGAGGCTGTTGCTTATGAAGATGTTTCGAACGATGTGGAAGAAGAATATAAAAGAAAGGTGCGCATTTCGGCAGGTAATTTTCAAAACCTTTCAGTATATAAATATTTCTTGCTGAACTGGTATGAACAACCCGGTTTCAGCTTATTATCACATAAAGTTATCCGCTGGTTTGGCCCTTTGTTAATTATGTTGATGCTTATTTCATCGGGCATTATGGCTTTTCAGAACCAATTTTACTTATGGATGTTTATTGCACAACTCGCAGGCATAAGTTTAATGTTTATTGAACCGCTGTTGGCAAAACAAAATATTCACCTGAAACCCCTGCGATTTATATCGTATTTTTACAGCATGAACTTAGCATTGTTCATGGGATTAATTAAATATCTGAAAGGAGTAAACACTAATGTCTGGCAACCCACAAAACGTAACGCTTAATAATCAGTTAAATACTATTGAAGAAGCAATTGAAGATATTCGCAACGGCAAAGTGATTATTGTTGTTGACGATGAAGACCGTGAAAATGAAGGCGATTTTATTTGCGCTGCCGAAAAAGTAACGCCCGAAATCATCAACTTCATGAGCAAAGAAGGTCGCGGCTTAATTTGCGCCCCTTTAATTGAAGACCGCTGTGAAGAATTGGGTTTAGACCTGATGGTGGGCAGCAATACTTCCCATCATGCCACACCCTTTACCGTTTCGGTAGATTTAATTGGGAATGGCTGTACTACAGGCATTTCGGCACACGACCGCTCAAAAACCATCCAGGCTTTAGTAAACCCCGAAACCAAGCCTGAAGAGTTAGGCAAGCCCGGACATATTTTTCCGCTGAAAGCAAGAAGAGGCGGTGTGTTGCGCAGAGCCGGACATACTGAAGCGGCTATAGATTTGGCACGTTTGGCAGGTTTGTTTCCCGCAGGTGTTTTAATAGAAATTATGAACGATGACGGCAGCATGTCGCGCCTGCCCGATTTGTTAGAGATAGCTAAAAAATTCAATCTTAAAATTATTTCGATTGAAGATTTGATAAAATACCGCATGCAAAGCGAGCGCATTGTGAAGCGCGAAGAAATTGTGCAAATGCCTACCAAGTATGGCGATTTTGAATTGTATGCTTACTCACAAACTACCACAGGCGATTTACATTTGGCTTTAGTAAAAGGTACTTGGGAAGAAAACGAACCGATATTGGTGCGTGTGCATTCATCTTGTTTTACAGGCGATATTTTAGGTTCATTGCGTTGCGATTGTGGCGACCAGTTACATGCTTCTTTAGAAAAAATTGAAGCCGAAGGAAAAGGCGTTGTGCTATACATGAACCAGGAAGGAAGAGGTATTGGCTTGCTGAATAAACTGAAAGCCTACAAGCTGCAAGAGCAAGGCATGGATACCGTTGAAGCTAATATTGCTTTAGGTTTCGCAATGGATAACAGAGATTATGGTGTAGGCGCTCAAATATTGAGAGACTTGGGCGTTACTAAAATGAAATTGATGTCTAACAATCCTAAAAAGCGCACGGGCTTGGTGGGCTATGGTTTAGAAATTGTAGAAAATGTAGGTATTGAATGCGGGCATAATCCTCATAACGAAAAATACCTGCAAACCAAGCGCGACAAAATGGGGCACGATATTTTGAAGAAACACTAAGAAATTAGTTTGGTTTCACCACTGTCTCGAAAGATTTTGTGTACTTAACAATATTGTTTTAGATGATTTCAATCTTAAATGTTTTATTTGGAACAATTAGTATTACTTCACAACCGTAATGCTGCCTTTCTTTTCGAGTATGGTTTCGCCTTCGCCTTCGCCCCACCATGCGTATTTGATATGATAAACCAATACACCTGCTTCAACGATTTTGTTTTTGTATGTGCCGTCCCATTGAAAGTATGGTGTGGCTGACTCAAAAACTTTTTCACCCCAACGGTTGAATATGATAAAGTGGAAATGGCGCAACCCTTTCAGGTTTCCGAATATACTGTAAGTATCATTGCTGCCGTCTGCATTAGGGCTGAAAGCATTGGGAACAAACAGGTTGGTCTTTTTGATTACTTCGAGAAACAAGCTGTATGCTATGCTGCATGTTACTGAGAGTTGAGTTAATGAGTTATAGCTTATGCCCACTGCCAGCGAATCTGAATCGTAAATAATTATCTGAGGGTTGGGGCAATCGTTACAACTGATTTTATTGATACCGTTCAGAATGTAATCAGCATAAGGGTCGTAATTCGATGATAATTCCAAGTTTAATGTATCGCCAAGAATTATTTCGATTATTTCAGGATTGGTGAACAGCAATATTGAATCGGGCTGTATGATGCTTATTTCTTCGCTGTAGCTGCAACCGTTGGCATCGGTAACTTCAACCGTATAATTTCCCTGTGCCAGATTGCTCAATGCGCTCTGTGGATTAATGGTTTCTCCATTCACTTTAATATTATAGCTGCCTGTCCATCCTGACGGCTCAATATCTAAAAAGCCGTCAATATTTCCGTAGCATGATATATCGGTTGCATTAACAACTGCGGAAAGAAGCGGGGGCTGAATGACGGTTTCCTGAATGGTTGCCGAACAGCCGAAAGCATCGGTAACGGTTACTGAATACGTACCCGAATAAATATCGTTCAGGGTATGTCCGTTGTAATTAGCATCGTTCCAATTATACAAAAATGGCTCAATACCGCCTGTATTAATTACGGTGATGCTGCCGCTGTTTTCACCATAGCATTTCACATCGGTTTTCTCAATGCTTAAATCAATATGTATTACTTCAAGATGAACGGTTACTATGCTGTCACAGCCGTGAATGGTGTGCAGCAGCACGGTATATGTTCCCGATTGATTTACGGTACTGCCATCGGGCAGGGTATAAAATTCATAGCTGCATATTGTGTCGTTCATTTCGGTTTGATACGAAGGATAAACCGTTAAATCAACCGTTACCAGACTGTCGCAGCCGTTTACGGTTTGCAGGCTTGCAACATAAATACCGCTTGCGGTTGCCGTATTTCCATCGGGTAGTGTATAAATTCCACCGTTGCAGATTGAAGTATTTATCGTGTCGCTGTAATCAGGATGCACAACAAGATTAGTGATAATCACACTATCACAACCGTTTGCGGTTTGCAGTGTATCGTTGTAAACGCCTGCAACTGTTGTGGTGTTTCCATTGGGTAAAGTATAAGTTTCACCATTACATATTTCACCATTCACCGTATTACTGAACATAGAATTCACAACAAGATTTGTAATGATAATGCTGTCGCAACTGTTTACGGTTTGCAAAGTATCATTGTAAATACCTGAAACCGTTGCTGTGCTTCCGTTTGGCAAAGTATATGTTTCACCGTTACATATTTCAACATTCACTGAATTACTGAACGCGGAATGTACAACAAGGTTGGTAATTATTATGCTGTCGCAACCATTTACCGTTTGCAGAGTATCATTGTAAACACCTGAAACCGTTGCTGTATTTCCGTTTGGAAGCGTATAAGTTTCACCGTTACAAATATCAGCCTGCACGGTTTGGGTTACAGAGGAAATTACATTCACCGTTACGCTTCCCTGTATATTCAGCACAGGGTCGTTGGGCATACAACCATATTCTATTATGTAGTAACTGGCGGCTGGGTTACAGTTTACCCAATCATTCCATTTGCCAAGTCCAAGCCCAGTTCCTACAAAGTGCATATAATGTTCAAGACATTGGTGATTGTCAGGCTGGAGGTAAGGAGGGTTGGTTAAATCCCACGCATTAAACTGTCCGCCTACGGGAGTTCCTCCACCGGGGTGACTGCAACCTAGGTCGTCAGTAAAGAAATGCCTGCCTT
>CAYSGX010000194.1:0-1460 GCA_964430605.1 uncultured Chitinophagaceae bacterium | reverse complement strand
CCATTATCTTCCAAACCTTCACAGCCCGTTACCCACCTCCAAATACCTTCCTGTGCGGCATCGTTTGCACCTGTCCATGTATGAGATTGGATGAGTTGTACAAGGAAATCATTTTCCTGCTGGCTGGTTATGGTTACAAGGTAGCCCTGCATACCATAGTGAGTAGTAGCGGCTGCGGCATTTCTTGCATCTGTCCAACAGATAGAACTGCCGTGATTCACCAATTGGTAATAATGTCCGTTATCGGGATTATACAGCAAGCTGCCCAATACAAAATAGATTTCTTTTTGTCCTTGCGTGGGATTGGCAGCAGTGTTGTGGTAACATACGTTTCTCAATACATCTTGATATTGCTGTGCGGTGGCATTTCCGCTTAAAGTCAATACGCCTGTGGCAGCATCGAAACTTCCAGTAATTCCATGCTGCACGGTTAATTGTAAAATATCTTCACCGTTTACATATCCTGTATTGAAATATACTTTTGCTCCATCCATGCTTGCGGAAGCATGAGTAATAACGAGATTGGGGGCAACAGGCTCACACGGATTCCCCGAACAAAAATTCATGCTGCCCGAAACCATGAGTTCAGGAGTTTGAGCAAAAGCAGTGTTTGCAACGCTGAAAAAAATGGATAATAAAATTGATAGTTTTTTTAGCCTCATGTAATACGTTTTTATCAAGCTGCTTTTTTAAACCCGCAAGGTTTTGAAAACCTTGCGGGTTTAAAGAAACCTTTTGATGAATTAATTTTTCTTGGTTATTTTCAAAATAATATTCTTATCAGAACTGTTCAGATAAACAAAATATAAACCTGCCGACCAGCTCTCTGTATTTATTTCGGTTCACAGCATCTGCAATATGATATTCGGCATTGCAAATGCTGAACAGCAAAACAGCATAATTTACCATGAGCAAAAATAAAACATTTTGGATACATATATGTATCCTAACGATTTTTTTTGCTTCCGACCTTTGAAAAGTGAAAAATCCTAACAGCATTAAAGCATTTGGTATTCATTTGAGAAGGCTGCGGGAAACAAATAATTTAAGCCAGCAGGAACTGGCTGATTTGGCTGATGTAGCCAAAATAACGATACAGCGTATTGAAAACGCTAAATTCTGCGCAACAATAGATGTAATGATATCGCTTGCCAAAGCGCTTAATGTTTCTCTTTCGGAGCTTGCTGCCTTTCCGCTTGCGAAAGAAAACGACAGGTATAAGAAATAGCTTTTCCTGCTATTGCTTTTCGGTTCGCAGCACCTGCGATACGAGATTAGACATTATAAATGTTGAACAGTGGTTTTCTAAATCATCCCCCTTATTCCCTTCGCTCTACACACAGCCCACACTCAAGGGGGACAAGTTCAGCGCATCTTATTTCAGTTAAATGCAAACTGTTGAAAGTTTGGGAAAGCTGTCCCCCTTTGAAGGGGGCAAGGGGGATGATTTACCCAAACTG
>CAYSGX010000193.1:0-6137 GCA_964430605.1 uncultured Chitinophagaceae bacterium | reverse complement strand
CGTTAGTTTGTCACTTTCAATTGTCAAACATTCTTTGTGATTCTTGTAAAGAAAATCTGCCGAATGTCGGGACAAGCCGTAATTCTGTAATGCAATTACAATTGAGTTCTGTGTTCCGTATTCAAGAAAGGTTGCCCAATTCACACCTGCATTTTCTTCTCCTAAAATTTCTACAAGCATTGCGTAATAGTTGTTGAAATATTTCTCAAATAAAAAACGCAAAACATTTTCAATGTCTTCAATGATGCTTCCGATTAAAATATTGATGTGTTGCTTGCTGCCGTTGAACGGTTCATAATTCTGTCCTCCTTCACTAAAGCCAGTCATTACTTTTCTTCCATAGTCAGAATAAAAAGAGATTGACTGACTAATAATTTGATTCAGAGGAATGCCATTTATCCATTGATTCGTCAGCATTGCAAAGTAGTCAAGCTGTGCTTCTGACTTAAAACGCTTTTCTTCTGTTTGCCATTTGAAGATTGAATAAAACTTGTGCAACCATTCTTTACAAATTTCATAGTCAACTCTTGCAGGAAGTTTTATTTCAGAAGGTTTGTTCTTTTGTTTTTGCAAAGCGATAAAAACCTCATTCTGAATTTTGAGTTTAATTGAATTGTTTGTGTTCAACACCGAAGAAGGAACTTCAATTTTTCCATTCTTCTTTTCTGCCAAATCAATTATTGCTTGCTTGTTATTAGCAATTAATTTTTTTATGATTTCACTTTCGTAATTGGCTCTTTTAATTTCAAGTGTGTCAATGCTGATAATATTTGCGATATACCGAAGAATTTCCTTCATCGTTTCGCTTTCGTTTGTGATGTCAGGATTTTCATTCAACACTTGTTCAATCTTCTTCAACTTCTTGTCAATGTAATTTTCAACCGAAGGGTTTAAAGCAATTTCAGTTTTGTTTTCTAAAAGTGCTTCATGCTTTTTCCAAACTTTATCATTTTCCTTTAAGCAAATAATGTTTCCCGACAATTCATACTTCAATCTGCCTGCTCTGCCTGCAAGATTCCAAAAGTCAATTGGTTGAAAATCATTTCTACCGTTTTTGTTATTAAGGATAAAAACATTTTTCGCTGGCATGTTCACACCTTCCAAAAGTGTTGAAGTGCAAAACACATAACTGATTTCTCTTTCTTTGAAAAGTGCTTCAACTTTCGTTCTGATAATTTGCGGAAGATTGCCAAAGTGATAACCGATTCCTCTATCTAAAAATTCTGCTAAGTAGTAGTCCTTATGAATGTAACCTTTGATTTGTCTGATAACCTTCTTTACATTTTTTGACACTTCGGTTTCAGCATTCTCAAAATAGCTGAACAATTTTTCTGCTTTGTCAACTGCATCAAATCTTGAACTGCAATAAACAATGTTGCTTTCGCTTCCTCCCATCTCTGAAAGAATATCATAAATCGTTTCTGCTTTCTTTACAATGTTTGGTTCAAAATCAGAGGGTTCGCTGTCCAAATAGTGCGTTACCTTTTTCTCCGTCATGTCAACGAAAAACAAATTCTGTGATACTGGTGCTTCTTTGGTTTTGTAATTCAACTTTTCTTCTTTCTTGAAAAGTTTTAAAAACACTTCAGGGTTTGAAACATTGGGAGAAGAAAAATAAAGATTGAGATTTTTGTTTTGCTTCAATGCTTTTGAAATTGCTGAGTAAGCCGTTACTGCTCTTGTATCTTTTTCAGCAGCCAACTTGTGTGCTTCATCAACAAACAAATAAGCGAATGGTGGATTTTTCTTTTGTGATAAATAACTCAACAAGCGTTCGGGTGTCAGCACAAAAATGTAATGCTGTTTTTGTTCGGCTGGTAATTCTGCAACATTGGAGTTGGTTGCAACTGCATAGTTGTAATGTTCTAAAATTACTTTCAACTCTTTATTCAAGTCAATGGAGAACTGATTTATCAATGCTCTTGTCGGAACCATGATTACAACATTCTCTGGTGGTTTATTGCCTACAACTTTTCTGATAAATGATTTGATGATAAAAGATTTTCCCATTGAAGTGGGTCCCGAAAAACTAAAATGCTTTGAGTTGCTGATTTTAGTGTAAAGTTCATACTGGGAATCAGTAAAGATTAAATCTTCGGTGTCGGGAACTGCTTGAATGAACTCTTTTACCTTTTTTTCAAGGTCTCTTTCAAATGGCAATTCGGAAATATTGTTATCAGCAGTTCTTAAATATTCAATGCCTGGGAAGTTTCCAAGTTTGGCTAACACCGAATGAGCGAAGGTTCTGTAAAAAGGGTTTTCTCTGTAATCGTAATTTAGTAAAGTAATTATCTGATATGCCTTGTTTCTTGCTTCGGGTTTCTTTGAATTAGAAAGTATATCAGTAAATCTTAAAAGGTCACGAAGTTCTTTGTAGGTAAAATGATTTTGCTTTCCGTTTTCAGAAAACAATTGTCTTGCAAATAATTTAGCCGCCTTGTTTTGAAGGTTGAGAAAGTATGTGTCTTGTAAAACATCGGTGGCTAATTGTTCAATCATTACTCAGCTAAAGTTATTTTCTTGATGATTTCTTTTCGGGTTTCATCAAGTTTCATAAACGGAAATACATACACATAAAAAGTGTAGCCGTGCATATCATATTCATCAAGTTTCTTTTTGATGTGGTCAATTTTGCTCTCAACCTCGTCTTTAATTTTCTTTTTTATCAGTTTCAAAAAATCAACATTGCTCAATCTCTTTTCTGCATCAGTCGGGTTGATTTCAAAACCTGCGAAGATTGCAAAGGCATTGTTTTTAGTTATCGGATTTTTGTCATTGGCTTTAGGCATGATTACCGATTTGAGAAACTGATACAAGTCCTCGTCAAATGCTTCTTTGCAAAGCTGTGAGTTTAATAAGCCAATTTCATCATAGATATTGCTTTTGCTTCGGGTAATAAAGTCGTGAATGGATTTGAAAGCATTTGAAATTGAAGTCGTGAGTTTCTGTTCCAGTTTTGATTCACCGAAAATGAGTTGGTAATTTCTGTCGGCTACTTTAAGCAAATGGATTCCGTCAGAACCTTTAGCATAATCTCTTGTTGAAAGTTTGATTTCAAGTTTGGTTAAAATCTTAGGTGCTTTTAAGTGAGATTCCAGAAAACAGAAAAGCAAAAGTTCACCTGCTTCGCCTTCGTTTATGTTATAGTCACGAAACTTGGCTGCTGCTTTACGATACAGTTCTCCATACTTCTCATTCTTCTTGAAGTCAGCAATTTCTTTTTTTGAGAGCGAAAAAGAAATGAAGTGATTTGATAGTTCGTTAATTAAATCTGGATAACAAAACTGGTTATTTTCAATTTTCAGAATATGTAAATTGAGTTTGGAATTAGTATCCTGAATATCACATTCAATCTCTTTGTAAAAGAGGTCTAAAAATGATTCGTTTATGCTAGGGTTTAATTCCATATTATAGCTTAAATATATTCCGTTTATGCCATTCCAAATTCTCTCTCAAAGGAAAATATTCCTTTTGTTTTGGCAATTGTATTTCTTTCCCTTCAAAAGGGCGAATTTTATAATTGCTTTCATCTTCCCTGAAAATTTTTGAAACCACTACTTTGTAATTGCTGTCAATGGTAATCAGTCCCCTGTCAAGGTTGGGGCATAAAGCAATTCCGTTGGTAATGGTATCGTCATAGCTTTCGCAGAACGGAACAATATGACAAGCATCAACCATTGAAATGGAAATTGTCGCATCTATTTTCATTCCTGAAATGCAGCAGGTGTTATTGTATATTTTAGGAATTTCTCTTTTAAACAAGCTGCCTCGAAGAAAAATTTCTTCTTCGTTTTGTTGCTGCATCAGCTTTTTTATTTCGGTTCTATATTCGGCAGCATCTTCGTGCAGGATTTTTCCCTCAATGTTATCAAACAACTTTTGTTGCTCACCTGATGAATTACTGAAATTGTTTTTTGTTTCGGGGAAATATTCGTCCAATAAAAATTGCTGTAAAATGCTGTTGCTCTTATCATCTTTAAGCAGGAGTAACAAATCATCATCAATTACAGAACATTCAATTGCGGCATTTAAGTTGGCGAAGCTTCTCATGGATGCTTTCAGCAGTAATAGATTTTCAAAGCCAGACTTGGGTATCAGCTTCCAGAATTTGTCACTTGTTAAATGATAGAAAGGTAAAGCAAAACGGCAATCGTGATGAGTGGTAACAAGTAAACTCCAATTGGTTTTGAATAATGCAACCAGTTCAGGAGTAATATAAATTCTTTTGTCTGAAATCAGGTTGTTTTGGAATGCCTGTAATACAGAAAGCAAGAGGACAGGTTTATGAGGAGCAATGCCGTGTGCCCTGTCAATTCTTAGTTTTTTAAAACTATTGAGATATTTCTGTAATTGTTGTTGCACACTTAAATTTTGTTGTTGTGTTTTTTGCGTTAGGGATTGAAGCGGAAATCCTTTTTGTTCCCGCAGGGCAAAAAGATTGTAGCGTAAAGCCCGACCCGCAGGGGAACGTCCAATTAATTCAGATAAACAGGATTTTTTAACTCCTCAATAAATTGGTCAAGTCGGTTTTCAATGTCAGATTGTAAACCTCTTTTCCGAATCATTAACGTTTTTGTTTTTTGTAATGCCAAAAGGTCTTGGATTAGTTCCACGTCTTTGGGTTCTTGCTTGCATAACTTTTTGAGTAGCTCTGCTTCCTGTTTGAATTTTTCTTCTTGTTTGCTCATATCAATTTGCGTTTTGAATATGCGGTTATAAACTTGTGATACTTTGGTTTTGAAAAAACAATCCCTGAACCAATGATACTGAATTAACACCATTTCCTGATGTGTAATTAACTCAATGCCTTCCGTTGCCTGAATTGTTTTTTGGGCTTTCAATATCCGTTTTAAAATTTCAACTCGTGTTTCAAATTTGTAAGGTCCCCAAAGATTTTCGGAAATTTCACCGTTTCTTCTGCGTTTCTCCCTCCAAATTTCAGGATTATCCCGTGTTTCAATTAAAAAATTTCTGATGTCTGCCAATGGTTGCATCCATTCTTCACCATTGTCAATCAACCCTTCCATTGATTTATCTTTATTTACAACGGTGCAAGTCCAACAACCAAAACGGCTGTTACCGCAACTAGGTGTGGTGTCATCTATCACCAGTGGGCAATCTCCGCCATTTGCATTTCTATACAAGGTTACTAGTTCTTTGTGTGTTCCTCCCCAAGGTGGTGGCACTTGGTTTAAGTATTGCCACAACTCATTAGTTGTTACATCTTTAATAGGTGCATATACATAAGCATTAGGCAATAAATGTTTTCTTAATCTTTGTCCCTTTACCTCATGTTTTTTAATAGAGGCTGCTCTACTAGAACTTTCTGCACTTCTTGTCCCTAACAATATTATAGCTTCACCATTTTGATTTATTTTCTCTTTTATAAATCGTGTAGTAGGGTTTATTTTTAATCTTTCAGACACCACCTATAAAATTTATTAGGTGCAGGATAACCCAATCCAATCAACTTAACCCAAAAGCTATTTTCTAATTCAGGAATAGTTTGATGTACTGTAATAGGAATGCCATCTTTTACCGCAGCCTTTCCAATCTTTATTAAAGTTTTATTGATAAACTTCACAATCCTTGGATTCTCTACTAAAGTGTCATTACACACTACATATATCCTGCGGGTGTTTAGCAAATAGGGGTCTATCTTCTTCAACGCATTCCATACAACCTGTAAAAGCATAGTAGAATCTTTACCACCACTAAATCCTATTATCCAAGGTCTTGGAGATTCATCATATAAAAACTGATCTATAATTTCATTCTCTAAATACTGCATATTTAGCGGCATAGTATCTCCTGATTAAGCACCGCAAAATAACAATAATTAAGAATAAATGGCAATATACCTTAGATAAAGGCAATTATATGCCTTCATGTTAGCCCCGCATTTTTACAAACAATCCCATCAATAGAGCATCCACCTATATCCCCTCCCTTCCGTTCAGTAAGAAACTTCCCTATAAATAGCTTCCAACCAAGAAAAATGCTCCCGGTTTCTATCTATTGGGACAGCATGACAAAAACAAAAAAAATCATAATACATAATAACCATCAGCGTTCCATTACCCTTCGCAGCAACAAACCGGAAAACCTAAAGTCCTAAGAAGGGTTCAAATCATACT
>CAYSGX010000192.1:0-6194 GCA_964430605.1 uncultured Chitinophagaceae bacterium | reverse complement strand
ATTGTGATGATGGCCGACACCGTTGAGGCTGCTGCCAGAAGTTTGAAAGCACCCACTACAACATTAATTGATGAATTAGTAGAGAAACTAATTGCGCATAAGATTGCACAACATCAATTCATTAACAGTAATATAACCTTCAAGGAAATCAATACCATCAAAAAAGTATTGAAAAAAATGTTGCACAGTATTTATCATGCAAGGGTAGAGTATCCTGAATAGAATTTTTCGCTGAAATCATCTTGCTTTCACTCTGTAAAGCGTATTTTTTCTTCCGAAGAAACACGTATTTTTTTAATTTCTTTATACTTTTTCATTTTTATTGAAACCTATGTGCCTGTGTTTCGTAATACCTCATAACTAAATTGAAGGGTTATGAAAAAAATGATTTACTCGGTAGCGTGTGTTGTAGCACTGGCAAGTGTTGCAGAAGCACAACAGAAAACATCTCCTGTTGCCATTGCTGAAGGTTGGGTGCAGGATAACAGCCGTAATGCAGCGCAATTAGCCAGAGAATCATTCATCAAAGCAGATGAGGTGGGTGAGATTGGTAATGGTATTATTTACCTGAGAGAAGTGGGTTTAGATGAAGAATTAACTTCTTTGAAAGAAGTAGTTGATTTAGACACAAAAATGTTTACGCTAAACAAGGCTACGGTTCAGGTTAAAGATGCCGGAAAAATTGTTTTAGCCGATAAGAAAACAACTTCGGTAGTGAAACATATTACAGGTGGCAGCGATGCACAGTTTCAGGCTATAGCTTATATTCCTGAAAAAGGCTCGGTAGTTACTTTAACACTGGCTACTTATTCAAAAGAATTTTTTGAAGATCATTTGAATGATTTTAATAAAATGGTAAGTTCTTACAGTAAAGATGTAACGCTTACGCCTACAGTGTCTGAAGGTAATTTAGACTAATAGTTTTAGTTAGGTTTTGGTTTATAATAAAAGGCTGATGAAGCTTTCGCTTCATCAGCCTTTTTGTTATTAGCAACCATTGAAGGATAGTGCTAACCCAAACATTTCTGCGTAAAACGAACTGACATAAGGCTTAACTTTGACAAATGAAAAAACATTTCGTACAAACGCGAACCTTTACTTTACTGATATTATTTGTTTTTTTCACTTCCTGCAACGGACAAGTGAAAACAAACACTCCAGCCAACAATGTAAGTGAACAAAAGACAATTGCAAACGGACAACCGAAACTTATAAAAACCCAAGGCACAAACGAACATCAAAACGTTCATTGTAGCTTACAAGACAAAGACGGCAATCTTTGGTTTGGCACAACGGGAGAAGGAGTATATCGTTTTGATGGGAAACTCTTTACTCAATTCACGGTGAAAGATGGTTTAAACAGCAATAACGTTTGGTCTATTTTGGAAGATAAAACCGGAAACATCTGGTTCGGAACCACTGATGGAGTATGCCGTTATGATGGAAAAAATATTATCCGTATTCCAATCAATGAGAACTTTGCACCCGCTATTAGCAATAACAATTATTATACTGACTGGTCAACAAAAAATACCGTGTGGAGTATGTTACAAGATAAAAGCGGAAAAATTTGGTTCGGCACGGGTGATGGAGTTTATTATTACAATGGAACTCACTTTACCCGTTTTCTAGATAATGACAGCATCATCAATACAGAAGGCCTTCATCTGAAAATGGTTGACTGCATGATAGAAGATAAAAATGGAAATTTATGGTTCGCCTCCGGAATGCTTCCCGGGCAGGAAGGACTTTGCCGTTACGATGGAAAATCCATAACCAGATTTAAACCCGGTGGCGATGGATGGATTCGCTATGTGATAGAAGATAAAAACGGCATCATCTGGTCAGCAGGCAGACATCAGGGAAATTGGTGTTATGATGGGAAAACATTTACCAGGTTTACCGAGAAAGTGGGAATTGGCGCTGCTCTTTTAGTGGACAAAGCGGGAAATATTTGGTTCAGCGGAGAAGAGCACAGCAATGGATATGAAGGTAATGGAGGGGTGTGGTGTTACGATGGGAAATCTTTTAAAAATTTTACTACGAAAGATGGTATGGGTAATTATGGAGTTTGGTCTATTGTAGAAGATAGGGCAGGAAACATTTGGTTCGGCACGAGAAACAACGGTTTATACAGATACGATGGAAAATCATTTACCGGTTTTTCAGAGTAAGGTTATAAATAATAAAGTAAAAATTGAAACGACATGCTTTCGTGGACAAGAATAGCACGAAGGCAAAATGTTTTGTTCCGCTTGTTTTAAAGCAGGCCGTTATCTATCATAATCTTAGTTCTTAGAATAGCACACACTGACATGGCATCGGTAATTCTGCCATTCATCACAAAATCATAGGCTTCCTGAAACGATACTTTGGCAATTTGTAATTTTTCGTTTTCATCGGGTTCAGGCTCGGTAAATGTTAGCCCCTGTGCAATGTATAAATAAGCGGTTTCATCGGCAATGCAATTTGAGGTGTGAATGGTCATTAGCGGAGTCCATTTGGCAGCAATAATTCCTGCCTCTTCTTTCAATTCTCTTTTACCCGATTCTATCGGGTCAACACCAAACTTACCGCCACCTTCAACAATTTCCCAGCTATAGCGCGCCAAAGGATAACGGTATTGCCCGATTAGCCAGGTGTTAAAATTTTCATCTAAAGGCAAAATACCCACCGCCAGGCTTTTTGCCGTTACCACACCATAAACAGAATCATTGCCGTTAGGGTCTAATACTTTGTCTTCCCTAACTTTTATCCACGGGTTTTCATACACTACCGTGCTGCTTTTGGTTGTCCACGGGTTGCCCTCGTCTGTTAGTTTATGGTTGCTCATTGTTTATCAATTTAGCGGCAAGTGCGGCAGTGCCGGTGCTTGCTTTCTCCTGAATAAAAAATACATTATTGCGTTTCGAAACCGAAATCGCATTGGGGTCTATGATGTACTTGGGCGCGGCATCGGGAACATCATGTATCAAACCCGCAGCCGGATACACTTGCAGCGAAGTGCCGATTACAATAAACATATCGGCAGTATTGCAGATGCGCACTGCTTCTTCAATGGCAGGCACTGCCTCGCCAAACCACACAATATGCGGGCGCAACTGGCTGCCCAAATCACATTTATCGCCCCGCTTTAAATCTTTCTTCCACTCATAAATTAAAGAGGGTTCTTTACTGCTGCGCACTTTAAATAATTCGCCATGAAGATGCAATACATTGGTAGAGCCCGCACGCTCGTGCAGGTCGTCAACATTTTGGGTAATAATGTGTACACTGAAATATGCTTCCAGCTTCGCCAAAGCATAATGCGCTTCGTTAGGGCTTACTTCAAGCAGTTGTCTTCTGCGTTGATTGTAAAAGTCTAAAACCAATTCAGGATTTTGTTTCCACGCATGGGGCGTTGCAACATTTTCAACGCGGTGATTTTCCCACAAGCCATCGGCATCTCTAAAAGTTTTAATGCCACTTTCGGCACTCACTCCCGCTCCGGTAAGTATTACAATCCTCTTCATAAATAATGTAAGTTTTCGATTAGAATCATGTGCTTACTTTATCTAACATTTAATTGAAACCACATAGATACATAGAAATCATACAGCGTTCAAAAATCCTTTACTCAGGATATATTTTTGAGCTATCTATAATTCCGTTTACGGAATAGCTATGTTTTACTGTATTGTAAATCTTATTGATGTACATAGTTTTGCAAGCAAAAGAAACATTAGCAGTAAGTTGTAACATTACCATTCACCCTATGTATCTATGTGGTTTTAGTTTTTTAATGGTAATAAATTTAGCAGTTAATACCGACTGCCTATACTTGCACTTTTTCTTTCATCGGCATAATACTTTACCAGTTCAATATCTAAACTGAAAATATCGTTTACGCTTTCCTGTTTCATCATTATTTCAATAGTGCCCGGTATACCTTCTTTATCTTCAAACTCCCAACGTTTCCAACCCGAATCGTCAGATACCGCCTCGCCATATTTTTCAGTATAATAGGTTATCATTTCTTTAAACAAGGCTTCAATATCTGCACTGTTTTCCGCGGAATAATATACCGTAATTAAATCTAAGTGCTCTTTAGAAAAATGGTATTCAATTTCAGCATATTCATTGGTGTTATTTATTTTTTTGATTTCGTAGCGTAAATAATTTTCAGTTGAATTTACTAAAGGCGCGCTTTCAAATTTCTTTACCGATTCAATATTCATATCGAAATTAACAGAGCGGAAAATGCCCAGACCGGAAGCAATTAAAACCTCTGAACGGGAAGAATGCTTATTGCAACCGGAAGCTAAAAACGCAACCATCGTAATAAACAAAGCGAATATTCTGTTTGCTGAAAAACTCATAACCTTGAAAATTGTTCTTAGCAAATATGAGTTAATAGCATACCAAAGTAAATAGCAGTTTTAAACAGCCAACCGCTCAATTGACAAAAATATACTACTCAATGCCTCAATAATATCGGTAGCGGTAATGTACGTTTGCGATTTTTCTGTTGCCGCAACATCGCCTGCTTTGCCATGAATATATACACCCATAATCGCAGCGTCTTCCGCACTATAGCCTTGCACCAAAAGCGCGGTAATAATGCCCGTTAATACATCGCCACTACCTGCGGTTGCCATGCCGGGATTGCCCGTTGAGTTAAAGTAAGTATTGCCATCGGGCAACGCGATGGCAGTATTGGCGCCTTTCAGAATAATAATAATACCCAACTCAACCGCTTTTCTTATTTGCAACTGATGCCTTTCATAATCATTTTCTGTTTTGCCAAACAGCCTTTCAAATTCTTTTGGATGCGGAGTGATAATGGTATGCTTCGGAATTAAATGAAGATAGTTGGTATTTGCCGCTAAAATATTCAACGCATCGGCATCTAACACCAGGGGTTGCGTTTGATTTTCTAAAAATGAAAATAAAGCCTCAGCCGTTTTTTTATGATTGCCCAGTGCCATACCCACACCAATGGCACTGTAGTTTCTTTGCTCAATATTTATGGCAGAAATATGCTTTTCTTTTTCATCACAAATAACCATTGCCTCGGGCACAGCCGTTTGCAAAACAGCATAACCGCATTGCGGAATATAAACGGTAACCAATCCGCTGCCGCTATGCAAAGCGGCTTTTGCGGCAAGCGCTGCCGCACCCATTTTACCATAACTGCCCGCTATAATTAATGAATGCCCATAAGTGCCTTTGTGCCCGAATTTGTTTCTGGGGCGGAAACGGCTTACAATATCATCGAAAGTAATATACCAGTGTGTAGTTATTTGCTCCTGAATAAAATGCCGGTTTAAGCCAATGCTTTCAAAATAAAAATCGCCCACATAGATATTGTTTTCGGGCAAAAGAAAAGCATACTTGGGCAATTCAAAACTAAAAGTATGCTGCGCTTTAAATATTATTCCCTCGCTTCTTTCATCGCAAAATAAGCCCGATGGAATATCAACAGACACTTTTACCGCTTCAATATTATTTAAGTATTCAATCAGCGATTTATAAATGCCTTCTAACGGCTTGTTTAAACCCGAACCAAACAGGGCATCAATAATAGTAGTGTTTGCAGGTATTTCAGGTAAATCATTTTCCTGCTGAATATTGAAAAGTATATTTTTATTTATTGCAACAAGCCGCTCATGGTTTATTTGAAAATCGCTGCCCGGTGCATTGTTTCCAACTACAAATACTTTCAGCGTAAAACCTTGATTAAGCAACAGGCGGGCTACTGCCAGGCCATCGCCACCATTGTTTCCTTTTCCGCAGAAAATAAAAACAGGCTTGGAAGTGTCGGGAAATTTTTCGGTAAACCACTTGCAAAAAGTTACCGAGGCTCTTTCCATTAAATCTACAGCAGCCACGGGTTCGTTAGCGATAGTGTATGCGTCTGCCGCTTTTATTTGCGGGGCTGAAAGAATGGGTAACATTTTAGAAAAGCCTTTTAATAAACTTCAGTTTATGCGAATATTTTTTGGTATCACTGTTAAATATACCATAATGGTCTAACTTATCAATACGCACTTTGCCCGAGGCATGTATAATTTTTTGCTCTTTCAGCACAATGCCTACATGCGCGATTTTACCGTTTTCATTTTCGAAAAAAGCCAAATCGCCTTCTTTGGCAAGCTCAACAAAATCAACCAGATTACCTTGCCCCGCCTGCTCGGAAGCATCGCGTTTTAAAG
>CAYSGX010000191.1:0-6196 GCA_964430605.1 uncultured Chitinophagaceae bacterium | reverse complement strand
GGTTGGCGGCTTGGCGTAGTGGGGGATTTCGGAGCACTATACTGTCAACCAAGCACAAATGTTTATTAGAAGTACAACTGTTCAATTAACCACGTCTGCCCCCATTACGCCAAACCGCTGTTATGTGCTGCCCTTCTTGTCATTTCGTAAAATGGTCTTTATACATTTTAAAACTGTCCTGTAAAATTTCAATAGCCGTCTTTCTATCGAAAAATTCTTCTACTACAACCGTTTTGTTTTCTAATTTTTTGTAATCCTCAAAAAAGTTTCGTAGTTCCGAAATAAAATGTTGAGGCAATTCGGAAATGTCGTTAATATGATTTACACTTGGGTCACCTGCACTTACAGCAATGATTTTGTCATCGGCTTCGCCATTGTCGAGCATTCGCATTACGCCAATCACTTTTGCGGGAACGATACATAAAGGCACAACGTCAATTTGTGTCAAAATCAATATGTCTAACGGGTCTTTGTCATCACAATAGGTTTGCGGAATAAAACCATAGTTTGCAGGATAATAGACAGACGAATATAAAACCCTGTCCAATCTTAATAAACCACTGTCTTTATCCAATTCGTATTTCGCCCGTATTCCTTTGGGAATTTCAATTATTCCGTTCACGATATCTGGTATTTTGTCCCCCGGTGATACACTATGCCAAGGATTAAATTTGTCTTTTATCATTTTTTCATTTTGTTAAAGTTATTCCTATGAAAACCGCAAACAGGCTAATTAAAACACTTGATGCTATGTAAACGAAAGCGGTCAATGAATTGCCTGATTGAAACAAGTTGATATTCTCTGAGGCAAAAGCCGAAAATGTCGTGTAGCCACCGCAAAAACCTGTTATAAACAACAATTTCAGGTCAGGATTTGTCAGTTGTTGTCGTTCAAAAAGTCCGAGCAATATACCTACGATTAGACAACCAATGATGTTTACTGCGAATGTTCCTAATGGGAAAATTGTCTGAAAGTATTTAGTTGCGACTACAGAAGTCAGGTAGCGAAAAATACTTCCAACTCCGCCACCAAGTCCTACTAAAATTATTGCTTTTGTCATTGTTGCTCTGTTGTCGTTTTAGGGTTGCACATAACTTACTTATACCCGAAACAAACCTTCTACACTCTCTCCATTAGAAGTAGATTGATGAAGGTTTATCGTGATTTTCCGCCCAAATATATTATTTATTTTATAATACTGCTACCGTTTAGTTCTCGTTAAAGGTGTATTGGTTTACGTTAAGGCTGTATTGATTTATGTTAGAAGTGTGTTAGTTACCCGAAAATGTTAGATAAAAGGATTTTCAGCATAAAAAAATAACAACTCGCCCAATGTAATATTTCTGTCATAAACAAGCGTGTTGCCGCTTTATAATGCCTGTAAATAAAAGCATTCCGAACTATTTAGAATGGTTATAAATTAATAAGGTTGTTAAACGAATAGTTGTCAGCTAAGTTTGCACCGCATTTAGAAATATGTTTCTTCCATTCGACCTACATTATCAATTTGAATTTCACCTGCTTGGGGTTAGTTATAAAAAAACACCCTTAGAAATAAGAGAACAATTTTGTATTGCCGATACTCAATCAGAGGCGTTTTATTCCGCAGCAAAAAATGCAGGCATCGACAATCTGCTGTTAATATCAACTTGTAACCGCACCGAATTATATTCTTTTACCAACCAGCCTGATACACTTAAAAATTTGTGGCTGCAATATGCCAAAAATATAGATGCTGAAATGTACTGCCAATTTGCATTTCATCTAAAAAACCATCAGGCTGTTAAGCATTTGTTTGAAGTGGCCGGAGGCATCGATTCACAAATACTGGGCGACTTTGAAGTGTTGGGCCAGGTGAAACATGCTTTGAAAAGAAGCCGGCAGTATGGCATGGCACAAGGCAATATTACTCGTTTGGTGGAACAGGCTATTCGTTCGAGCAAAGAAATTAAGACAACAACAGCGCTCAGCAGTGGCGCATCGTCTATTGCCTCGGCTTCAGTTTTTTATTTGCAGAAAAATGTAACCCATCTGAAGCAGAAAAAAGTGCTGTTGGTGGGTACAGGAAAAATAGGCAGGATTACCTGTAGCAACTTAATTAAACAAGTAGCTGCCGAAAACATTACGGTGATAAACCGCACCTATGAAACCGCGCAAAAAATCGCCACTGAATTTGGTTTGAAATCAGGCAGGTTTGAAGACTTAAATCAATTGCTTGCCACACACGATATTATTGTGGTAGCTACGGGTGCGGCACAGCCTGTTGTAAATAAGGCGTCTTTTATTTCCGAAAATATTCAGCCTAAAATTTTACTTGATTTATCGGTGCCCAGAAACATTGCCGCAGATGTTGCCGATATGCCGGGTAATACGGTTATAAATGTTGACCAACTGGAAGATTTGAAAAACGATTCATTAGAAAAACGTGCGCTTAGCCTTCCTAAGGCAAAGCAACTGATACACGCTTATATATTGGCTTATTACGAATGGCTGCATGCTACGCCTGCTTTCCCGGTTATTGAAAAAATAGCTTCGCAAATTCAAGATACCGACTTACAACAACTTGCATTAAAATTAAAAGAGGCGGGCATCATCGCTTATGATGAGGAAACACCAAAAGCTTCATTATTGCTTAAACATTGTATTGCTCATTTAAAAGAAAATTATCACAAGCCCGATGTGAATGCTTTGTTTCACGAAGCCTTTCAAATATAAAGCAGCCCCTTAAAATATGTTTGGTTTATTTCTTCTTAATTCTACTTCACATTAACCCATGCCCGCAAAAATTTTAATCAATACTGAATATAAAAACGATTTAATACTGAAAGCTTTGCATGGCGAAACCGTGCAACGGCCACCTGTGTGGATGATGCGGCAAGCAGGGCGTTACCTGCCCGATTTTATGAAGCTATCGGCAAAGCATTCTTTTTTTGAAAGAGTAGAAACGCCCGAACTGGCTACCGAAATTACCGTAATGCCCATTGAACAGGTAGGCACCGATGCAGCTATTATTTTCTCTGATATTTTGGTAATACCGCAAGCCCTGGGCGTTGAAGTGCAAATGATAAAAGGCACAGGGCCTGTATTACCCAATCCTGTTAAAACGGTTGCCGATGTGGATCAACTCACCAAGCCCGATGTGAAAGAGCGGTTGCATTATGTGCTTGATGCCATTAAAATGACGGTAAAAGAATTAGACGGAAAAGTGCCGTTGATTGGTTTTGCAGGCGCGCCCTGGACAATACTTTGCTATATGATAGAGGGGCACGGCTCAAAAAATTTTGAAACCGCTAAAGCCTTTTGCTACACACAACCCGAAGCCGCCAAAAAATTGTTGCAGATTATTACCGATACTACTATCGATTATCTGAATGCTCAAATTGAAGCGGGCGCTGCCATTGTGCAACTGTTCGATTCGTGGGGAGGGTTGCTTTCGCCACAAGACTATAAAACATTTTCATTGCCATATATAAAGCAAATTACCGAGCAGGTAAACGGGGCTTATAAAATTGTTTTTGCCAAAGGCTGTTGGTATGCTTTAGCCGAAATGAGCGAGCTGAATGTACATGCTTTGGGTTTAGACTGGACTACCGCGCCCAATCAGGCAAGATTGTTAGCGGGAAATAAAGTGTCGCTGCAAGGCAACTTCGACCCCAGCCGGTTGCTTTCGCCCGTTGATGAAATTGAACGGCTCACTCATGAAATGATTGATGCCTTCGGAAAAGATAAATACATTGCCAATTTGGGACATGGTATTTTGCCTGATATTCCGGTGGCACATGCAAAGGCATTTGTAGATGCGGTGAAGAGCTATAAATAAACCATTATGATTAGCTACAAAAAACCTTTTACCGATTTTATTCATCAACTGCAAAATGATATTTGCTTCGCATTAGAAAAAGAAGATGGCAAGGCTGCATTTATTGAAGACGAATGGCAGCGTGAAGGTGGCGGTGGCGGCAAAACCAGGGTAATTACCAACGGAAATATTTTTGAAAAAGGCGGGGTGAATACTTCTGTAGTGCATGGCGTATTGCCCGAAGTAATGCAACAAAACCTGAATGTTAAGCACGGTAATTTTTTCGCTTGCGGCATATCGTTAGTTATTCATCCATATAATCCTTTTGTGCCTACGGTTCACGCCAACTATCGCTATTTTGAATTGTATGATGAAGCCGGAACGCTTATAGACCAATGGTTTGGCGGTGGCGCTGATTTAACGCCTTATTATTTGTTTGAAGCAGATGCCATTCATTTTCACCAAACACAAAAAGCTGCCTGCGATGCTTTTGATGTTTCGTTGTATCCTAAATTCAAAACTGCCTGCGATAATTATTTCTATAATCATCACCGAAAAGAAGCCCGTGGCATTGGCGGATTATTTTTCGATTACCTGAGAGGTAATGAAAATTTCGATACGCAGTTTTGGTTCAATTTTACAACTTCAGCCGGAAAAGTTTTTGTTGACAGCTACTTGCCTATTGTTCAGCAGAGAAAAAATACAGCCTTTAACAAGCAGCAAAAATATTGGCAGGAAATAAGAAGAGGCCGCTATGTTGAGTTTAATTTAATTCACGACAAAGGCACATTATTCGGCTTAAAAACCAATGGCAGAACAGAGTCTATATTGATGAGCTTGCCGGCAACCGTCAGGTGGGATTATAATTTTCAGCCCGAAAAAAATTCAGCAGAAGAAAAATTATTGAACGTATTGTGTGCGCCTAAAGATTGGGTTTAGCATCGCTGCTCTTTGCCGCAAACTGAAACATATTTTCTAATCCTGTTCCGCCTCTTCTACATAATTGCCTCCCCAAAACTCTGAGCGGTAGGGGTAGCGTATCTGATACATTTCTCTTACTTCATTTATCAGCATTTTTCTGAAAGCATCAATATTCTCTTTTTTTACTGCCGAAATGAAAATACAATCGCCATTAACGCGCTGTTGCCAACTGTTTTCTAAATTGCTTTTCAGTTCTTTTTTCACATCATCGTGCAAAAATTCATCGAAATGTTTTTCAGCATATAAATCCATTTTGTTGAATACCATTATTACCTTCTTGTCGGTTACTTTCAGTGCGGCAAGCGTTTCGTTTACTACTTTTATCTGGTCTTCATAAGCTTCGTGAGAAACATCTACCACATGCAGCAATATATCGGCTTCACGGGCTTCATCAAGAGTAGATTTAAAACTTTCTACCAAATGATGCGGCAATTTTCTGATAAACCCTACCGTGTCTGACAATAAAAATGGAATGTTTTCTATCACCACTTTCCTGGTAGTGGTATCGAGCGTGGCAAACAATTTGTTTTCGGCAAATACTTCACTTTTGCTTAGCAAAGTCATTAAGGTAGATTTGCCCACATTGGTATAACCTACCAGCGAAACCCTGATTAATTCGCCACGGGTTTTGCGTTGGGTTTGGTTTTGCTTGTCAATTTTTACCAGTTGCTCTTTCAGGCGGGCAATGCGGTCTTTAATCATCCTGCGGTCGGTCTCAATTTCTTTTTCGCCCGAGCCACGCATACCAATACCGCCTTTAATACGGTCTAAATGCTGCCACATACCTTTCAGGCGGGGCAACAGATATTGGTTTTGTGCCAACTCAACTTGTGTGCGCGCTTGCAGGGTTTGCGCGCGTTGAGCAAAGATGTCGAGAATCAGCATGCTTCTGTCCACAATTTTGCAGCGCAACTCTTTTTCAATATTGCGCTGTTGCGAAGGCGAAATTTCATCATCGAAAATCACCAAGTCTATTTCGTTGGCAAGGGCATATTGTTTTATTTCTTCCAGCTTACCGCTGCCTATGTAAGTAGAAACATCGGACTTATCTACCTTTTGGTAAAATCTTTTCAGCGTGACAGCCCCGGCTGTTTCGGCCAAAAAAGCCAGCTCGTCTAAATATTCAAAAAGCTGCTCTTCGGTTTGGTTGCGCGTTACCAAGCCTACGAGTATCGCTCTTTCGGGTTCAGTACTTCTTACTATGGTATCGAAACTTTGTTGACTCAATTTGCATTGTTTAGTGAACGCAAAGTTAGCCGTAATTGCTTTGATGCCCATCAAAAAATTCCGGTTAACCCTATCGTGTAGACACAAATATCACATTGTCTAAAATTTTCAACCACAATAGAAACATAGATTAGGTATAATGTACGATTTACTGCTATTGTGTTCCCGCCTTTGGCGGGACTATGATT